>NZ_JBBMEK010000096.1:0-10695 GCF_040096555.1 Coprococcus intestinihominis
GGCCATCTGCAACCACACCGACCTTGCTGATCAGGCCATCCATATTCACTTCGCCGCCTGCCTGAATCAGTTCATAGAAATAACCGATATCACCGCCGGCGGAAAATGCACGGTCTGTACCTTTTAATACAACAACTTTTACATTCGGGTCCTTCTCAGCAGCATCCACTACATACATCAGTTCATCGGCCATCTGCTCATCGATGGCGTTCAGATTCTTCATGTAGTTCATTGTGATCACAGCGATACCATCTTCGTTAACAGTGTAGATTAGCTTTTTCAGTTCCATAAAAAAACCCCCTTTAAGATAATCGGTTGACACATTATCGCAATAAAGAAATGACGTGCTATTGTGCAAAATGCATAATGATTATATATAATATTATACATGTTTAGAGTAGAAATGGCAATATAATTTCCAGGAGTTTCCAAACATTTATCGGAATAATGCTTAATTATTCGATAAAATCAGAAATAATGTATATAAAATAAACAAAAGCATAGTGAAATGCTGGGAATTTATAAATGCGTATTGACAATTAGAAAAATATACCATATAATTCCTACTAAATCGATAAGGTAAAGGGAGAATATGAATTCTCATAGTTCTTTAGAAACGAACAAAATTTCAGTATAGAAAAGAAGTGAGTCAGTTGATCAGATTTGAACATGTTTCCCGCGTTTTCCACAATGATGGGCGGGAGTTTGCAGCAGTGAATAATGTGAGTCTTGAGATTGAGAAAGGCGAGATATTCGGTATCATCGGTTTCTCCGGTGCCGGCAAATCCACATTAGTTCGATGTATCAATTTGCTGGAGCGGCCGACTTCAGGAAAAGTCTTTATCGGTGACGAGGAACTGACTGCCATGTCACCGGCAGAACTGAGACAGCACCGCAAGAAAATCGGTATGATTTTCCAGCAGTTTAATCTCTTTGCTTCCAGAACGGTTTATGATAATGTGTCACTTCCGTTAAAGGGCAGCAATCTGACAAAGGAACAAAAGGATAAGAAAGTCCGTGATTTGCTGAAACTGGTAGAACTGGAGGAGAAGGCTTCAGCGTATCCGTCACAGTTATCCGGCGGACAGAAGCAGCGAGTGGCTATTGCCAGAGCTCTGGCTAATGATCCGGAGATTATTCTCAGCGATGAGTCCACCAGTGCGCTGGATCCGAGAACAACAAGAGCGATTCTTGACCTTTTGAAGAAAGTCAACAGAGAGCTGGGCATCACCATTGTGGTGATTACTCATGAGATGCAGGTTATTAAAGACATTTGTGATCGGGTAGCGGTTATGAAAGATGGTCGTGTTGTTGAGACAGGAACAGTATTTGATATTTTTGCCAATCCAAAGGAGCAGATTACAAGAGAGTTCGTTGAGAACACATCCAATATGTCCCGGATTTATGAATTGGTGGAGACCAAGAGCCCTGTGGTGGAGTTGAAACCGGGAGAGGCTATTTTGCGTTTCAGATATCTGGAGCGAAATGTGTCGGAAGCCCTTGTTTCACAGTTATCAAGAAAATTTGATCTGGATTTAAATATTATTTTCGGAAGTATCGAATTGATTGGTGAAAATCCAATCGGCGGCCTGGTGGTTATTGCCCAGGGAACATCGGACAATATCAATAAGGCAATTCAATACCTGAAGGACAAGAATGTAGGAGTGGAGATGATTCTGGATGGTCGAACTGCTTAATCAATGGCTGCCGAATGTCATGGACAGGCCGGATGTTTTTATCAAGAGCATTCAGGAAACCTTTATCATGGTGGGCTGGTCAGGAGTTATATCATTTGTGGTTGGTTTATTTCTGGGAGTTCTGATTACGGTAACGAAGCCGGGAAATATTCTGGAACACCCGCTGGTTTATCGGATTATCGATAAGGTGGTCAACCTTTTCAGATCTGTACCCTTTATTATCCTGCTGGCTTGTCTGGTACCCCTTAGCCGTCTGATCATGGGAACGGCCATCGGTGTCAAAGGTGCCATTGTGCCTTTGGTATTTGGATGCGCACCGTTTTTTACAAGACAGATTGAATCAGCGTTGGCGGATGTGGATCCGGGTTTGATTGAAGCCGCCCAGTCCATGGGACTGGACAATAAAGATATTATTTTCAGAGTGTATCTGAAAGAGGGTATTGCAGGCATTGCCCGCGGTACAACGATTACGATCATCAGTCTGATCGGTCTGACAGCCATGGCCGGAGCCATCGGCGCAGGCGGTCTGGGCAACTTTGCCATTATGTATGGTCATCAGAGAAACATGCCGGATATCACTTATACAACAGTGGTTGTGCTGGTTATCATTGTTACGGTGGTACAGCTCATCGGCAATTATATAGCGAAAAAAAATACACATTAAATTTTTACAACAATGCATTAGGAGGAAAATGACATGAAAAAGAAAGGTATTATTGCACTTGCATTAACAGCCGCACTGGCACTTGGCGCATTAACAGGCTGCGGAAGCACCACGGCAAAGGAAACACCAGGCAGCACAGATGCGGCTGCTGAGACAGCAAAAGCATCCGAAACAGCAGGCTCAGAGGCAGCAGGAAGCGAAACAGCAGTTTCAGGTGAGACACGAGTGGTTAAACTGGGATTAACTGGCGTTATCTATGAAGATATCTGGAATCCAATCAAAGAAGAACTGGCAAAAGAGGGCATTGATTTGGAATATGTTCAGTTTTCTGATTATTCCTTGCCGAATGAAGCTTTAAATGCCGGTGAAATTGACATCAACGCTTTCCAGCATCACGCATATTTCAACAATGATGTGGAAAAGAATGGTTATGATATTACACCAATTGCAGATACATTTATCATTGCCATGAATCTTTATTCTGACAAGGTAAAATCCGTAGATGAAATTAAAGATGGTGACGTTATTGCTATTCCGGATGATGCATCCAACGGCGGCCGTGCACTGAAAGTACTGGCATCTGCAGGGCTGATCACACTGAAAGCAGAAGCAGGCGCTAATCCGACGGTTGCGGATATCGATACATATAATGTAAAAATTGAAATCAAGGAAATGGGCGCAGCAGATATCCCATCTGTATTGCCGGATGTGACAGCAGCCGTTGTCAATGGTAACTATGCATTGGATTATGGTATTGATCCGAGCACAGCTATTTTTGAAGAAAAAGATTACGATGACGACAGCTATTTCTGCCTGATGGCTGTTCGCAGCAGTGACGCAGACGATGCCGTTTACAAGAGAATTGTAGAATTATTCCAGTCAGAAACAACAAAGCAGATATTCCAGGATGAATTCAACGGCTACTTTGTTCCTGCATGGGAAGTACAGAAATAATCGATATACAAAAATAAATATAACGATTCAGTTTGGCTTTAGACCATTGTGGCTGAAGGCATGAGAAAATGATTTAGAGATGCAAAATCCCATCAGCAAAGTCGATTGTTGATGGATTTTGCATTATAATCACCTTGAACATAATGATAATGAGTAAAAACTTCAAAGTGTGTTTTATCGTGTTGTGAGAAAACTGAATCGCTGCGACAGAGAATAGGAGAGTAAAAGAAGCCATGAAGGAAGCACTTTTATCAATTATAAAAGATGAAAACAGAATCATTACAGGCCCGATTGACCCGCAGTATCTTTCTGACAATCTGGGACGTAAAAAAGGAACAGCCGAAGCGGTTGTTTTTCCGGTATCCACAGAGGAAATCAGCGGGGTTATGCGCTATGCCTGGAAAAATAACCTGCCGGTGACACCGAGAGGTGCAGGTATGAATCTTGTTGGTTCCACTGTACCGTCAGGTCACGGGATTGTGCTGGATGTGTCTTTGATGAATCATGTCCTTGAGCTGGATGAGGAAACCTTCACGGCCACTGTTGAGCCGGGGGTTGTACTGGAAGATTTTCAGGCCTATGTTGAAAGCAAAGGTTTATTCTATCCACCGGATCCGGGCGAAAAGAAAGCCACCATCGGCGGCAATATCAGCACCAATGCAGGCGGTATGCGTGCTGTGAAATACGGTGTAACGCGAGATTATGTCATGGGGTTGGAACTGGTTCTGGCAGATGGCACCGTTGTCATGGCGGGCAGCAAGAACCGTAAAGATACCTCCGGCCTTGATCTGAAAGAGATTGTTATCGGTTCCGAAGGAACACTGGCGGTGATCACCAAATGTATACTGAAGCTGATTCCGAAGCCTGAGGACAGCCTCAGTGTCCTTCTCAGCTTCGACAGTCTGAAAGCAGGTATTGAGAGTGTCAGACAAATTATTCAGGCTAATTTGAATCCGACAGCAATGGAATTTATTGAGCGTAAAGTGATTCAGCTGGGGGAAGATTATCTGAAAATGTCATTCCCTGAACCGGAGGCCAGCGCCTATGTGCTGACAACCCTTGACGGCAGCAGAAATGAAATCAATGACCACCTCGAAGGACTTCGCAAAGTGGCAAAAGAAAGCGGTGCCCTTTCCATTCTTCCGCTGGAGGATAAAGAGGAGGCAGCCAGAGTATGGAAGATCCGCGGTATGCTGGTGAAAGGTGTGGAGGCTGTTTCAGAGCAGGAGCCGCTGGATATCGTTGTGCCGATTAACCAGATTGATGCCTTTGTCAATTTTGTCAATGCCTTTGAAAAAGAATGTGGTATGCGCATGATCAGTTTCGGACACGCCGGAGACGGCAATGTGCATTTGTGTGTTGTCAGAGGTGATAGAGACGATGAAACCTGGGAAAAAGAGCTTGACGCTAATCTGACTGTTCTTTATGATAAAGCTTATGCACTGGGCGGTCTGGCCAGTGGCGAGCACGGCATCGGACTGAGCAAGCAGAAATATCTGCTGAAAGCATCAAAGCCGGAAAACATTGCATTGATGAAGCGTGTGAAGGCAGCTTTTGATGAGAAAAATATTTTAAATGCAGGCATTTCCTACAATGTCTAAAGGAGTACAGATATATGAAACCGTTAAGTGATAAAACTGCCGGATTTACAGATTCGGTGATCAGAAGAATGACAAGAGTCTCAAATCAATATGGTGCTGTCAATTTATCTCAGGGATTTCCGGATTTTGACCCGCCGAAGGAAATCACAGACAGACTGCGTGAAATCGCACCGCACGGACCGCATCAGTATGCCCTGACATGGGGCGCCCAGAATTTCAGAGAAGCCCTTGCGAGAAAACATGAACATTTCTCGGGTATGAAAGTAGATCCGAATAAAGAAATTGTTGTCACATGCGGCAGTACGGAGGCGATGATGGCGTCCATGCTCACTGTCTGCAATCCGGGAGACAAAGTCGTTGTCTTTTCCCCATTTTATGAGAATTATGGTGCAGATGCGATTCTGTCCGGCGCACAGCCGATTTATGTGCCGTTAAATCCGCCGGAATTTAACTTTGATGCCAATGTACTGGAAGATGCCATGAAGCAGGATGGGGTGAAAGCCCTTATTCTCTGCAACCCGTCCAACCCATGTGGCAAAGTCTTTACACTGGAAGAACTGCAGATCATCGCTGATCTGGCCATTAAATACGATATGTATGTTATTACTGATGAAGTGTATGAGCATATTTTGTATAAGCCGAATAAACATATTTATAGGCCACGCTGCCTGGAATGCGTGAGCGTACAATTATCTGCAACTCCCTTTCAAAGACTTATTCCATTACAGGATGGCGTCTGGGTTATGTCATTGCACCGCCTGAAGTCATTGACAGAGTCAAGAAAGTGCACGACTTCCTGACTGTAGGCGCTGCAGCACCGCTGATGGAGGCGGTTGTGCCGGGACTGAACTTCGGTGATGATTATTATATCGAACTGCAGAACCATTACACCCATATGAAAAACCTCTTTGTAGGCGGGTTAAAAAACATCGGTTTGACCTTCACAGAGCCTCAGGGGGCTTATTATGTCATGGTAGATATCAGCGAGTTCGGTTATAAAGATGACTATGAATTCTGTGTGGATCTGGCAGAGAAAGTCGGCGTCGGCGCTGTTCCGGGTTCCAGCTTCTTCAGAGAAGACGTGAACCAGTATATCCGATTCCATTTTGCAAAGAAGGACGATACATTGAATGCGGCGTTGGAAAGACTGGCGGATATTCGGAAGATATTGAAGAAATAATTTTTCTTTTTAGAAGCCTCAATATCCCCATGTCATCAGCTTCCACTTACCGCCATTAGAACGAGCCAGCCACCATTGCCAGCCGGTATATTCTTCATCAGGATTCCATGCACCGCCGCCATTTTTCGGAGAATGAAAATCGCTTGTAAACATAATGCACTGGTCGAAGGTTTCTTTGTTATCATTGGCAGCTTCCAGTTCGTTCATCCAGGCAATATGATCGGGAGTGTTGCATTGGTCATCTGAACTGTAGGAAATACTGTGCAGTTCACAGCCGTCAAAATCCTTGAATACAGTTTTAATGGCCTTGATGGCGGCACCCATATCTTCTTTGGAATAGATAGAGGAGCTGCCATAATCAATGGTGACATCTGACATTTTGGCCTGTTTGCCGCATGCGGTTAAGGCCAAAAGACCGATGATACCCAAAAATAATAAATATTTTTTCAATGTTTCCGACCTCCGTTCTGTGAAATTTCTGAAATCCTAATATTTTCATGAGTAGTATAACATATGATTAGGAGATATAAATGAACGAATCTCTTAAGAAAAAATGACGATTTATATAGGGATTATTCATCCGTATACTGAAATAATTCCTCAACCGTTGTGTGAAAAACCCTGGCGATATCCATAGCCAGCTTTAGGGAAGGATTGTATTTGCCCCGTTCAAGATTGACAATGGTTTCCCGGCGGACGCCTACTAGTTCGGCGAGGTCAGCCTGTTTGAGGTTGTATTTTTCTCTGTAGGGTTTTAAATTGGTTAAAAGTGCCATGCTATACTCCTTTGGTGTCCATGATGTAGAAGAGAATCGTGCGTATAATGGCAAGAGCAATCAGGATACCCATCAGGCAATAGCCGATGAGGTCTGTTGTTATTGACAATCTGCCGACAGCACAGACGAAACTCAGAACAATGATTGCAGCGGCACCGATTTTAAGACACAGGGCATCGCAGCGTTTTAGGTTGGCCTCAGACATTTCATCCGGCAGTTCCTGTTTGTATTTCTTAAGGCGGGATGCGCGGGAGATAAAATAGAAGAAGGTAAAGGCAAAGACAGCGTATTGAATTGATGTATAGTAGTTGTGCCAGTCATTTCTTGCCCACATCCAGTAGTAAAGAGCGATCAGGATGGCAAATACAATCTTATCAGCAACAATTTCCCGTAATGATACTTTTCTCATAAACAAAATTCCTCCTTTGAAGTGATATATTTCTCACTTGCCTGTGTGATAAATATATCACTTTTAAAAACAGGTGTCAAGATGAAATGTGCGAAATTTTTCACTTTACAATCGACCGTTGACAGCCCAGGAAAAGTATGTTATTTTGAAGTTAAGTAAAGTTTTCTTCGGAAATGAGCATGTTCTCTACTGGCGGTGACAGCCCGCGAGCCATTCGGCTAATTCGGTGTAATTCCGGAGCCAACAGTCAGTCTGGAGGGGAGAAGGAGGCTTTCCGGCTGAGCGCCGGATGCCGTTTTCTGCTCATTTGATCCAAGTCATCCTATCAGCATCCGGTATCAATATTATTTCTTTTGGAAGTAATAGCGGCCGGGTGCTTTTTGTTTTGTTCAAGTCGAGCGACCGCGAGACTTGGCGCGTAATTCTGGTCAGCGTAAGCTGACATATTCTTTACAGAATCACTGCGCATCCTCGCGGAGCGTTTATCTCAGTCGGAGATTGGACTTCCACTGACACAAATTTGCTGTTACTCACCACCTGAAAGAGGTGGGGGCTTCTAGACTGAGATAAAATGTCATGATGATTGAGGAGGGGATGGAGAATGGTAAATATGCAGACAAACAGAAGTCCTTTGGAAACAGAACCTCTTACGAAGTTGTTGTTCAGGTATTCTGTTCCGACAACCCTGACTTTGATGGTTAATTACATCTATAACATTGTAGACCAGATTTTTGTGGGGCAGGGTGTGGGCATCACAGGAATGGCAGCCATCAATATCGCTTTTCCGCTGTCAATTCTTGTCAACGCGGTTTCACTGCTTCTGGGAGATGGTTGTGCGGCTAATGTCAGTCTGTGTCTGGGACGTCGGGAGCAGGAAAATGCCAATAAGATTTTCGGGCAGGCAGTGACCTGGATTGTTGCCAGCGGCATTGCGCTGGCATTCATTTGCGGTATATTTGCGCCGCATATTGTTACGCTGTTCGGAACAACAAATACGGCTTATGGGGAATCGCTGGCTTATATGCGGGTGATTGCCATTGGTATCCCGTTTCAGCTCATTTGTCCGGCTTTTACGGCGATGATTCGTGCGGACGGATCACCGCAATATACTATGAAATGTATGATGGCCGGTGCAGTAGTCAATATTATTCTGGATCCTGTATTTATTTTCGGGTTGAAAATGGGGGTCGTGGGGGCAGGTATTGCCACGGTGATTGGAGAAATGGCAGCGGGCATATTATGTCTGCTCTATCTGTGCAGATTACAATCTGTACAGCTTGAAAAGGGCGCATTGCGCCCGACCTGGCCGGTGCTGAAGATGATTCTGCAGCTTGGTTTTCCGAGTTTGCTGACTCAGGGATTAACGGCGCTGGTACAGATCGTGCTGAACAATCTCATGCGTGTTTACGGTGAAGCCAGCATTTACGGCAGTGATATGGCGCTTTCTGTTTATGGCATGATGATGAAAGTTTATCAGCTTGCACATTCTATGTTTGTGGGTGTTTCCTCCGCCATTCAGCCCATTAACGGCTATAACTTCGGAGCGAAAAATTATCAGCGTGTACGGCAGACCTATCGTCTGGCCACTGGCATTGCAGTCGTTATTTCAGCCGTATGGTGGCTGGTTTATATGGTATTTTCAAGACAGATAGCAGGATTGTTTGTTGCGGATAATCAGCTGTATTTTGACTGTACGCAGCATTGCTTCCGACTTTATATGATGGCTTTTTTCCTGTATGGGGTGCATATGACGACGGGTTCCTTCTTCCAGGGAATCGGGAAGCCGACAAGATCATTACTTGTACCGCTGATTCGACAGGGCGTGTTACTGATTCCTTTGGCACTGGTAATGTCCAGATTGATTGGATTAGACGGGGCACTGCTGGCGGCACCTGCAGCAGATACGGTTACCTGTCTGCTGTGTGTGGCTTTGGCACAGACGGAATTCAGGCGGTGGGAAAAAGCTGGGATGTTGTCACCATCTTAATAAATGAGAATGTTTATCAAAAATGCAGTATTCTATCAACGATGCTGCATTTTTATGATACACTGGTTAGAGATAACTAATATTGCGGCGAAAAACAGTCAATATAGAATGAAGAGAGGCGAGAGGAATGTTTCTGGAAATCAATCAAATCAGAAAATCTTACGGCTCAGGGGAGAGCCGGGTTGAAGTGTTGAAGGGGATTGATCTGTACGTAGAGCAGGGGGAATTCTGTGTGCTTCCGGGGCCTTCCGGTTCCGGTGGTCATGTTAAAATAAGACTAAGTTAGCAGATTCCTTATAAATTAAGGGTTCACGCCAATTTAGTCTTTTTTCTATTATACCATAAATGGTAGAAATATCATAGACCGGGAATGAATTGGTCCTATGTCAAGATTTAGTACAAGTTAAAATGAGAAATTTCTCCCCATTTTAACCTGCCAGAAGCTCAGCCTCAGTGTGCGTTCTTTCATACACTCGTTCGAATTCGTTTGGCGACATATAGTTGCAATGGCTATGAATTCGTTTCGTATTGTAGAAAGCTTCCAGATATTCAAAAATCAACTGGTAGGCCTGCTTATAGTCGCGAATTTTAAAGCGATTGAGCCATTCACGTTTGATAATAGAATGAAAGCATTCAATGCATGCATTATCCCACGGAAAAGCTTTCTTCGAATAACTGCGCTGCATATTTTCGGTTGCTTTTTTATATTCCTTTGCAACATATTGGCTGCCACGATCCGAATGGATAATTAATGGTTGATCGATATTTCGGCGAGCTTTGGCTTTGTTTATAGTATCAATCACGTAAGATACTTCCAGTGTTTCTGAAAGCGTCCAGGCTATGATTTTTCTGGAAAATAAATCCATAACACTGGTCAGATAGACAAATCCATCTATTGTCCAGATGTAGGTAATATCCGAACACCAGACTGCATTCGGACGATCAGGATTAAATTGCTCATCAAGGATATTTTGTAATTCAGTGCTGAAATCGGAATCTTTTGTGGTGATCGTCCATGGTTTGCTCCACTGAGCACGGATCCCCATTTGGCGCATATATGTACCAACGGTTCTTTCCGAAATGACTTCACCAGTTTTTCGAAGTTCTACAGTGATTTTCGGAGCACCGTAGTTCTGCTTGGAATCATCATAAATATCCTGTATTTTTGCTTTTACAGCTTTACGACGTTTTTCTGTATCAGAAGGTACGTGGTGGAGCCATGCAAGATATCCTGAGCGAGAGACACCTAAAAATTTCAACATTCCGGAGACGGAAACCCGGCGTCCAGCCTTTTTGGCAGCTTCCGTCTTCTCAGACACTTCAAGATAAATGGCTTCCGTCATTTTCCCAG
Organism: Coprococcus intestinihominis; assembly: GCF_040096555.1. NCBI lineage: Bacteria > Bacillati > Bacillota > Clostridia > Lachnospirales > Lachnospiraceae > Coprococcus > Coprococcus intestinihominis. Next base: position 10,620 of record NZ_JBBMEK010000096.1, read on the forward strand.
AATGTTGATTGCTTTTTTTAACACATCAAGTGCATCTTGGGCATCGCGTAATTCACGTCTGAGACGGGCAATTTCC
>NZ_JBBMEK010000097.1:0-10648 GCF_040096555.1 Coprococcus intestinihominis
TGGATGATAAAAATAGCAATTTTCTAGAAGAGCTTCTGCCTTGGTCAGAAACACTTCCAGAAAATATACGAAAACCAGAGAAAACGGATGAAAAATAGCATGGCTGCAGAAGCAGCCTGATATTTTTCAAGGTACTCAGTTTTCACCGTTTACCGTGGATGAGGATAAAATTATAATTATACCTGAAAAATATTATATGCAAATCTATCAAGTGGGTTTTTGGTTTCTTATAATCATGTCTATTATATGTATAGCGTATGGTTTTTTTGCAAATGAAAAAGCATGGTTAACGTATACTATAATAGGGAATGTTGTAGGAGAAGTAATATTGATTCGAGAATGGTTTAGCTTTGGCAGAGTGATAGAGATGGATAAAGAAGGCTGTACCGTCAAATGGCGAAACCGCAGTAAGGAATATCGCTGGAGTGAATTAAAAACAAGAAGGATAGAGAATAATATAAAATCATGTTATACAGATTGTCGCAAATGTGCAGTGATTTCTCCGTATGAAATAAAAAGGTTTCGAAAGAAAGATCCAATGAGCTATTTTATAAATATTTTACATTGGAGAGATTGGAGTACTTTTTATATATATTTAGATAGCGGAAAAATAAATGATGGAAAGAATAAGTATGAAGGTGGAATTAACGAAAGTATATTCAGAGGAAAAATTGCTCAATGGGGAGTGACATTTGATGATGTTAACTTAAAAAAAGTTAAACCATGGGAAGAAATATTATAACCATTCCACTTTGTTTCCAATGCCTCGAAGAAATGCGGGGCATTCCCCTACTGCGAGAAAAATGTTGCAAAATACCCTCTAAAACTTAAGAAAAATGTTACAAACAGCATTGAATAAAGCAGAAAAATGTTACAATACTTGTATCAGGAGGGTGAATCCGATGCTAAAAAGAGAGATATCAGAGCGTTTATATTCATGGAAGAATGAGAATAAGAAGAAAGCACTGTGCGTGATTGGCGCAAGACAGATTGGCAAAACGACGATTATCAGAGAATTTGCCCGGAAAGAATACGAGTATTTTGTTGAGGTAAATTTTATATTGGATAAGGGGGCCGGTCAGATATTTGATGGCAAATTGGATGCAGATACAATTATCGAGAATCTGACAGCTTTTAAGATGCAGAAACTGGAACCCGGAAAGACTTTGATTTTTCTGGATGAAATACAGGGGTGTCCGAATGCCCGGTGTGCCATTAAGTTCCTTGTGGAGGATGGAAGGTTCGATTATATAGAATCAGACTCTTTGCTGGGCGTCAAGTATAAAGAAGTTCCGTCTTATGCAGTGGGGTTTGAAGAAATTGTTTATATGTATCCTATGAATTTCAGGGAGTTCCTTGGAGCGAATGGCGTACAGAAGACGACATTTGCAGCTTTGCAGTCCTGTTATGAAAAGCACGAGAAAGTTCCGCAGGTAATGCACGAAACACTGTTAAAACTATTTGCGGCCTATATTGTAGTTGGCGGTATGCCGGATGTTGTCCAGACTTATGTTAATACCCATGATATTGGAAAAGTTATTCAGGTTCAGAGAAACATTCTGGAATTATACAGGCAGGACATAGCCAAATATGCAGAGGGTTCGGATAAGATAAAAATAAAAGCGATTTTCGACAGCATTGCCTTTCAGTTGGATGATAAAAACAGACGATTTGTTCTGAATCATATTGATGAAAATGGAAGAATGAACCGTTATGAATCAAAAAACAATCGTAAAAATTTACGATTGTTTTTTGACGTTTTTGAACGCGTAATTGTATGTGCGTATTTTTATATATGCATCCTTCTCCGGACTTCCTCCCTCAACCGGCTTCGCAGCAGGATAGTCACCAGTGTCACGTCGATGATAATAGCGCAGGTGAGGACAATGGCGGACCAGGAAAGAGCCATTGGCACGGCGTAATAACGGCGCGTCAGCAGTTCTACACAGACAGAGTAAATGCCGATTTCTGCCACGAGGATGACAGCCTGGGAAAGTATAGAGCTTCTTGGATGGCCCATACTGATGGCGAAGAAGAAAACTGCCAGTGTGCCCAGAATAATCAGGGGCAGGGCGATAGCTGTGTACCAGCCGTTGCCGGGATGGAGCCAGGCAATGATGCCGAAGTACATGGCGATGCCCAGACCGTCCAGAAGCAACGTGATTCGAAAGACAGCCTTGGTCGGAAAGAAAATCGGCAGGCAGAAAATCCACAGGACGATACAGGTGCCGATGACATAGAAGGACCAGTGGGAAAATGTGACAAAAAAAAGGTTCAAAAGTCCGCAGACAACTGCTGTTGTGGCCAGACAGACGGCCATGAGAATGGCGGTTTCCTTGCGGATGCCTGAATCCACATAGCCTTTGTCCACAGGATAGGGCTTTGGTGAAACGGTATCCACCGGTTGGTTGGGATTGATAACCTTGGTATTACACAGCGGGCAGACGGAGCAGGTTTTGTCCAGTTCCACACCGCAGTTGACACAATATGACATTAAAATTCACTCCTGTTCATATCACGGTTGGTTTCAATTTTGACATGCAGGCCTTCTTGGACTAATTTCCTGAAGAAAAAGCGTTCCACGTCGGTTTCGATAATAGTACTTGTAAAGTTGATGCTCAGGGTATCGCCGAAACTTCCTACAGCGCAATTGGTTCTCAGGGAGAAAGGTTGCCCCATCAATACGTCAAAATAATCGACAAATTCACGCATTTCTTTCGGCACATCAATGACACCCAGATTCGTCAGGCCGGCGGTGGACTGTTTGTCCTGCACACGGATATAAAACTGTTTCACAACGATATCTTTGACAAAAAGCGGCACAATACGGATCAGCGGGCTCTGCTGGGTAGAGGCGTTGGTGGTAATGTCGGCATTTAGAAACTTGTCATTAATGTAAAAACGCATGTAGTTGTGGACATGGGTGATGATTTCCTCAAAGGTATAGTCCCCCATGCGCGGGTCCACAGAAGGGTAAACCATGGCAATAAAATTCCGCAATGTGTCTGATGGAAAAATATTGCGCAGATTCACGGGAAGTGCCAGTGCCACGGGATGTTCCCTGAAAACATGGTCCGCTTTTTGTTTTTCTAATAAAGCATACAGAAGTACCGCATTCAAATATTCCGTCAGGGTCACATGATAACTGCGGGCTTTCTGCAGGACTTCCTGTACAGACAACAGGCCATGGATGATATTCAGTGTGTAAAAGGGCTCCCTGTGGCCGCGGATGCGGTAGGCTTTGCCCTGACTGCGGGGGCGTTTGACTCTGGAGGAAGCATATTTGATATAGGCATCCTCCATTTCCTCCGGCCGAGGCGGTTCGTTGATATCCAGAACGCCGCAGGTGTTGGAAATCTCATGCCCTTTCAGACGGAGATAAACGGCTGTGATGGTTTTCAGCAGTTTCAGGGCACCGCTGCCGTCGGAAAGAGAGTGAAAGACTTCCAGCGAAATCCGGCATCTGTAATAGTAAATTCGGATTAAATATCTGTTGTTAGATTTAAACAACATTGGCATGCAGGGATTAATGATATCCGGCATCACAAAGGGACCGGGATGGTCATTGGGTTCCAGATACCGCCAGAAAATACCCTTATGAAGGGCAACTTTGAAGGTCGGAAATCTCGGCAATGTCAGATCCACAGCCCTCTGCAGTGTGTCAGGGTCTATTTCCTCCTTTAAAACAACCGACAGACGGAACACATTGGAGAAGTTCCGGCGCTGAAGGGTCGGGTAGACATTGGCGGATAAATCCAGTTTATACCATGTTTTATGCTGTTTTTTTTCGGAATGATTCTCAGATTTATTGATTGTTTTCATAATTTTTATTATAATGTTACTCATCATCAATAGCAAGAGCAAATACGTATAGATGTACAGGAATTAAATGTTTTGCATATAGAGCGGGAAGGAGAAAGTGAATGGCGATAAGTGAAAAATCCAATCAGGGGCTGATGAAAGCCATTAAAAGAATGCATACCCTTGTGGAGAGTGATGACCTTGAGAGAGTCCGGGCGTCCCAGGAGAATATCAGCGCCCTGTTGAAGCATAGAGAGTTGAATTATGAGCCTTTTCAGGTGGGGGAGATTCCGTCGGAATGGGTCAGTGTGAAGCGCAGCCATATGCGGAAGTTTGTGATTTTCTATTGTCATGGCGGCGGTTACAATACAGGCAGTTTTCATTATGCCAGAAGTATTACCAACAAATTGTCGAGTACCACTTCCATGGATGTGCTGAGCTTTGACTATCGGCTGGCGCCGGAACATCCTTATCCCTCAGCCACGGAGGATGCCATGGCAGTGTGGGATTATCTGATGCATCTGGGTTATGGTGCCAGGGATGTCATTGTAGCCGGGGATTCTGCCGGAGGCAATCTGGCCCTGTCCCTTGTCCTGAAGCTGAAAGAGCAGAAACGAATTTTGCCAAAGGGACTGATTCTTTTTTCACCGTGGACAGACCTGACAGGCAGCGGCAAGTCTTATGAGACAAAGGTGGACGTGGACCCGATCCTGAACCGGGAATATCTGGACAATGCCATTGCGGCCTATGCTTCAGGACAGGATTTGAAGAATCCGTTGATTTCCCCGCTTTTCGGCAATTTCACAGGTTTTCCGCCAACTTATATCCAGGTGGGCAGCAACGAACTGCTTTTGTCAGATTCATTATTGCTCAAAAAAAATCTGGAAAAATACCATGTCCCAGTACGTCTTGAAGAGTACAAGGGAATGTGGCATGTTTTCCAGATGTCACCTTTTAAAACTGCTTATGATGCTATGGATCAGGTTGCCGAATTTATCTTCGATATCTGTCGTTAGTACCATCGGACAGGGGCTATCTCCTGTCCGATACAGGCGGTTTGGCAAAAGTGTATGCGCAAACAAATTCTGCGGCTAATCTTTGATAGTGTGAGCGTCGTCTAACAACTGGTTCTTCAGGTCGTACAGCTTGCGGGAAAGGTCCACATAGACTTCCTGGGGATTGATGAGTCGTTTGGATTCATCCCAGAGAGTGGCCTTTTCCTGTGTGCAGTAAGCCTGAATGTCCATAACAGACGGAGATTCATAGACACACTGACCGTTTTTGAATATCGGAACAAGCAGTTCACGAATCGTATAAGTGCCGGCTTCCAGTCGGGTACGCTTCCATGTGGCCAGCGGATCGAACAGAGTCAGTGGCTGATCTTCTGTGAAGACCTCATCTTCCAGGGTGATCAGATCGGCTTTGATCTTTCCGCTGGCTTTGTCATAGATACGAAGAATTTTCTTGTTGCCTGGATTTGTGACTTTCTCAACATTCTCGGAGACTTTGATCTTCGGTATTTCTGTGCCGTTTTCATCGATAATGCAGGCCAGTTTGTAAACACCGCCGAAGGATGGGCAGTCTTTGGATGTGATCAGGTTTGTGCCGACACCCCATGAAGTGATCTTGGCCCCCTGATTCATCAGACTATTGATCAGGTATTCGTCCAGATCGCTGGATGCGGAGATGATAGCATCCGGGAATCCGGCTTCATCCAGCATGATACGGGCTTTTTTGGTGAGATAAGCCAGGTCACCACTGTCAAGACGGATACCGAAGAGCTTGGAGTGGATACCCTTTTCACGCATTTCCCTAAAGACCTGGATGGCGTGTTTGACACCGGAGTTCAGTGTGTCATAGGTGTCCACCAGCAACAGGCAGTTGTCCGGGAAGAGTTCTGCATACGTCCGGAATGCTTCCAGTTCGGATGGAAAGCTCATGATCCAGCTGTGGGCATGGGTGCCTTTGACCGGAATATCAAACATCTGTCCGGCCAGGACGTTGCTGGTGCCGATGCATCCGGCGATCACGGCGGCTCTTGCACCGTAGATACCGGCATCCGGACCCTGGGCACGGCGAAGACCGAACTCCATGACTCCGCCGCCAGCTTCCTGAACGACACGGGCGGCCTTGGTGGCGATCAGGCTCTGGTGATTGATGATGTTCAGCAGAGCGGTCTCAACAAGCTGGGCTTCCATGATTGGCGCGATGACTTTGACCAGCGGTTCCTTCGGGAAAATGATTGTTCCTTCGGGAATGGCATAAATATCACCTGTAAACCGAAAGTTTTTCAGATAATCAAGGAAATCTTCCTGGAAAAAGCCGGTGCTTCTCAGATAGTCAATATCTTCCTGTTCAAAATGCAGGTCTTTGATGTAATCAATAGCCTGGTCAAGACCGCAGGCAATGGCATAGGCACCGCCGCACGGATTCCGGCGATAAAAAATATCAAAGACAACATGTTCTTTGGAGTGAGTTTTAAAGTAGCCCTGCATCATGGTCAATTCATATAAATCTGTCAATAAAGTCAAATTTCTGCTATTCGTATTCATATCTCTTCCTCTATTTATTCACATGCTGCATGCCAAACCGCTTTCCGGGATCAAAGAGAGTGCGGTGCAGCAGGATGCTTATTTATTCCAGTAACCTTCGTGAACTTTGGCAGCGGCAGGTGCCAGTTCAGGGAAAGGCCCTGTGACTTCAATGGCCTTCTGACCTTTGGCGAAGACGTCGCGGCAAGGCAGATCGAAGGTCGGGTTCTGAGGATCGGCACCTGTCAGGGAGAGCAGATCCTTCTCTGTCATAGCATACACAACATGGCCGATGTTGCCCCAGTAAATGGCACCGGAACACATGGCACAAGGCTCTGCCGTTGTGTAAAGTGTGCAGTCCCAGAGAAATTCTTTGCTGTAAGCGTGGGATGCACGTTCTACCAGCTGTGTCTCTGCATGACCGGTACATTTATGCTCTGTTATCTCATTATTCATCTGTTCCATAATAATATTCCCGTCTTTATCAACAAGGAGAGCCGCAAAAGGTGTATTGCCGGATTCTCTTGATTTGACGGATAATTCAATTGCGCGTTTTAAGTAAGCTTCATGTGACTGCATGAGGTACCTCCCGTATTTTATTAATTGAAACTAGTATACTGCAATTTCAGGAAAAACGCAAATTTTGTACTTTTTCTAGTTCATTTTTGGAAAAAGATGGCAGATAATTAAACGAATATAAAAGGAAAAAGAAAGGATATTTGGTTATAACTGGAATATTATTGAATAATTGCGGAAATATTTATGAATTTTTTTGAAAATTCATTTGATTTTCCTTTGGAACCGTGCTATCATGGCGACATAATAGATTGCTGTTTGGAACAGGACCTTATGGATGTCAATACCGGACATTTTGTCAGGCGGATCCGAACAGCTGCCAGACAATCAGGAAAGGGCAGGGTGAATCTACAGGAAGAAACGGGTGAAGTAAATGAAAGGGTTAGAGGTGATAGGTTCCTATCTGGATGAATGGAACATCGTGACGATTACTGTCAGACTGATTTTGGCGGTCGTATGTGGAGGAGCCATCGGTCTGACCAGAAGTGTCAAGCGTCGGGGAGCGGGTTTCAAGACTCATGCTCTTGTCTGCCTTGGCTCGGCACTGGTCATGATGACGGGTCAGTATATCTATGTGGACTTCGGTGCCATATCAGATATTGCAAGACTGGCGGCTCAGGTTATCAGCGGTGTTGGTTTTCTTGGGGTTGGAACGATCATGGTCACAAGAGATAACCATGTCAAAGGATTAACAACTGCAGCAGGGTTGTGGACTTGTGCAGGCATCGGGCTTAGTATCGGCATCGGCTTTTATAGTGGTGCAGCGATCACGACGATCCTGGTACTGGTGATCTATCGGTTTATGGGAAGGGTCGATGAGATTGCCTATGAGCATTCAAGGGTTCTTGATATTTATATTGAATTTGAATCAAGACGTTCAATCGCGCCATTTATCAGTGTTCTGAAACAGAATAACTACAAGATCGTGCAGATGGAACTGAACAAATCCAAGAAGAATAAGGAAGAGCTTGTGAATGCGACACTGGTATTGGAAGTGCCGGAGAAGACGAAACACGGGATTGTGATCGATCTTCTCAGGGAAATTCCGGGAATAGAATATGTAGAGGAGATTTAATTTTACTGAAGCCGGTTTGAAATGACAAGCTGGTCAAAATTTTATCAATTTTTTGAAATTATCTTGAATTTTACACATTCTTTACAGGAAATTTACTAGTTTGATGTTTACAGAATGACAAACTCATGGTATCATTTTGTTAAAACATAATGCTTTTAACGATGCTATTTGTTAAAAGTGCACAATTTATTCTTTATATTCATCCGCGGGGGAGAACGCAGGTGGATATATCTCAAAAAGGAGGAGTTAAAGAATGAAAAGATCTAAAAAGCTTATGGGCCTGACAGCAGTCATTATGGGCGTTGTGATGGCAACAGCAGCCTGCGGCAGTTCAGGCGGCGCAGCTGAGACAAAGGCAGCTGATTCAGCAGCTTCAACGGAAGCAGCAACAGAAGCAGCCGGCGGCGATACTTCTGCAGCAGGTGATCTCAACAGCAAGACCGTTGATGAACTGACAGAAGCAGCCAAGGCAGAAGGTGAAGTCGTATCTGTTGGTATGCCTGATGAATGGGCAGACTGGGCATCCCTGTGGAAGACAATGTCTGATACATACGGCATTTCCCATAACGATACAGATATGAGTTCTTCTGAGGAACTTCAGATGTTTGCGACAGAAGGCGAAAAGGGAACCAAGGATATCGGTGATGTTGGTTACGGATTCGCAGGACAGGCTGTATCTGAAGATCTTGTTCAGGGTTACAAGACCTCCTATTGGGATAGTGTTCCTGATTGGGCAAAGGGCGAAGATGGTAAGTGGATGGTTGCTTACACAGGTGTAACAACATTCCTTGTTAACACAGATCAGGTTGATAAAGTGCCGACATCATGGCAGGATATCAAAGACGGCGACTACAAAGTTGCCCTTGGACCTCTGACAGGTGGTAATGCTCAGGCTGCTTTCATCGCTTCCGCATATGCATTCGGCGGCGATATGAACAATCTGGATCCTGCTTTCGAGTTCTGGACAGAACTGGCGAAGGAAGGCAGAATCAATACACTTGATATCACTCAGGCGAACTTCGAATCCGGTGAAATTTCTGTTGGTGTTGTATGGAGCTTCACAGGTATCCCTTACAGCAAGAATATCAGCCAGTACAAGATGCAGGCCGTTGTTCCTTCTGATGGATGCTTACAGAATGGTTACGCTTCCGTTATCAACAAATATGCACCTCATCCAAATGCAGCAGCTCTGACAAGAGAGACAATGTTTAGTGATGAAGGTCAGACATACCTTGCTCTGGCAGGTGCAATCCCTACAAGAGAAGACTTCACAATCGCAGACGAATACAAGGATCAGGTTATCTCCAAGGATGATATTGCCAATGCAGTTCTGATCAGCGATGCAGATGCTTATTCAGCAGCATGTGAAACAGCTAAGACACGTTGGGAAGAAGAGGTTGCGCCATTACTGGTACAGTAATGCAGAACAGATAATTTCAGTCGAAGATGACATATGGATATTCGGCTTGAACTGAATGAATTTCAGGGGGTGCAAAGCCTGCACCCCCGTTTTTCGATTCTATTTAAGTCTCGCGCGCGCCCGACTTGAATTGAATAACAGGGTCTGATGCACCCGATGAATCAGAAGAACAGCATCAGACAGGGGTTGAATTTAATGAAGAAAAAGACATACATTTATTTACTTGCCCTGGTTCCATTCCTGATTGTGGCTATGCTCTATGAAATTGTACCTTTGATCACAGTGATCGTGAAGAGTTTTCAGCCGGATGGTGGAACAGGTTTCACACTTGAGAATTATCAGTCTGTTTTCTCGAAGCTGCTTTACCAGAAGGCGATCATCAACAGTATCAAGATTTCTCTGACATCTGCTGTTGCCGGTATTATCATTGCTTTCCTGGGTGCCCGTGCGGCACATCAGCATCAGGGCAAACTGAATCATATTTTTATGACAGTTCTGAATATGGTATCCAACTTTGCAGGTATTCCGCTGGCTTTCGCTTATATGATTCTTTTGGGCAATGCCGGACTGGTGGTCAATATCGGCAAGGAATTAGGCATCAATGCTTTATCCACATACAATCTGTACACGATGAACGGCATGAGCCTGATCTATATTTATTTCCAGATTCCGCTTTCCACACTTCTTCTGATCCCGGCCTTTGACGGTGTGCAGAAACAGTGGAAGGAGGCCTGTACACTGCTGGGAGGTACACCGGGAATCTTCTGGAGAAAAGTCGGTATCCCGGTACTGATGCCGAGTATCCTCGGTACGTTCAGCGTTTTGTTTGCTAATGCTCTGGCAGCATACGCAACGATTTACGCATTGATGATGGACAATATCGCACTTCTGCCAGTTCAGATTGCGGGATGCTTCACAGGTGAAGTCAAGATCCGTGCAGGTCTGGGCGGTGCCTTATCTGTTGTGATGATGGCAATCATGGTTATCATGATTCTGATCACCAACGGCCTGAGCAGAAGATTCCAGAAGGGAGGCAATAGAAAATGAAAAAGAAAAGCGCAGGATCTGTAGCGATTATGCTGCTTGTCATGATCTATCTGCTGATACCTCTTGTAATCTCTATTATTTATTCTGTATTCCATAAGTGGACAGGGGTTATTCCTGAAGGATTTACCCTTCACAACTATGTGGACCTGTTTATGGACAGCAATTTCCTTGCATCTGTTGGACGATCTATCGCAATGA
>NZ_JBBMEK010000098.1:0-10606 GCF_040096555.1 Coprococcus intestinihominis
GAAACCGTTCTGTTATCCTTCTCGTTGAAACCGATAACAAGAAGATATGGTACCTTCTGGATCTGTCCCTCACGCATACGATAGCCCAGTTTCTCTGCTCTGTCATCCAGATCAACACGAACATTCTGCGCTTCGAGCAGTTCACAGATTTCATTGGCATATGCATTCAAACCGTCATCGTCGGTCTTAACAGGCATAACCTTCACCTGGATCGGTGCAAGCCATGTAGGCAGATTACCCTTTGTCTCCTCAAGAATATATGCCATGAATCTGTCAAGGGAACCGAGGATTGCTCTATGCAGAACAACCGGTGTCTTCTTCTCGCCGTCTTTGTCAACGTAGGTCAGCTGGAATTTCGCCGGCAGACAGAAGTCGAGCTGACATGTAGACAATGTGATCTCATTACCTACAGCAGGCTTCACATTGACATCCAGCTTAGGGCCATAGAAAGCTGCTTCACCGATCTCTTCTGTGTATTCAAGACCGAGTTCGTTCATAACTTCACGCAGTGCGTTCTCTGCCTTGTTCCACATCTCATCATCATCATGATACTTCGCTTTGTCTTCAGGATCTCTCAGAGATAAAACGCATCTGTAATCTGTGATACCAAAATCTTCGTATGTGCTGAAGATCAGGTCTACAACTCTTGAAATCTCATCCTTAATCTGCTCAGGTGTTACAAACAGATGGGCATCATTCTGGCAGAAATGTCTGCCTCTTTCGATACCTTTCAGTGTACCGCTGGCTTCATATCTGAAATCATGAGCGATCTCACCGATTCTGATCGGCAGATCTCTGTAAGAGTGTCTCTTATTCGCATAAATCATCATATGATGCGGACAGTTCATTGGTCTGAGTACGAAAGCTTCATCATCTACTTCCATGGCAGGGAACATGTTCTCTTTGTAATGATCCCAGTGACCGGATGTCTTATAAAGGTTCACAGTACCGACACAAGGTGTCATAACATGCTGATAACCCAGCTTGCGTTCCTTCTCCTTGATGTAGTTCTCAAGTTCCTGCCAGATAGTATAACCCTTTGGAAGGAACATCGGAAGACCACGGCCAACAAGATCGTCTACCATGAACAGTTCCATGTCCTTGCCGATCTTACGATGGTCTCTTTCCTTTGCTTCCTCAAGGAGCTGTATATGTGCTTCCAATTCTTCAGCTGTAGGGAAACATACGCCGTAGATTCTCTGAAGCACCTTGTTCTTGCTGTCACCCTTCCAGTATGCACCGGAGTGTCTTAACAACTTGAAGTGGCGGCATAACTTCACATTGTCTACGTGAGGTCCACGGCAGAGGTCTGTGAAATCGCCCTGTGTGTAACATGAAATATTGCCATCTTCCAGACCATTGATCAGGTCAATCTTGTATTCATCATCCTTGAACATCTCAAGGGCTTCTTCCTTGGAAATCTCATGGCGAACAATTTTCTTGCCGCTCTTGGCAACTTTCTTCATCTCTTTCTCAATGGCAGCGATATCTTCATCTCTGATAACATCGTCACCCAAATCCACATCATAGTAGAAACCTTCTGCAACAACAGGTCCAACCCAGAACTTAGCCTGAGGATAGAGATGTTTGATTGCCTGAGCCATCAGATGTGCACAGGAATGGTTCAGCATTTTCAACTGTTCATCTTCTTTAAAATTAACCATTGTACTTATCTCCTTCTATCTTCTGTATCCGAAAATACCAATTCCCGTCAAGAAACCGCAATTCTTTGGATACACCATTTTTAACATTGCAATTGTTATTGTACCACGACGGATGATTTTTAACAATATCTTAGCGAACTATTATTTTTTAAAGTGCGATAATCCGCCTCATTTCAGCGGAGGTGCGGTGTGAAATAGAAATATGTCTGGCAGACGGCTCATCTTAATCCCCAAAAAGAGAAAAAGCCAGATAAGCAGCAGGCATCTCAGCCTGCCATCTTATCCAGCTATTGTTTCTATTGAACAAATTGCCCTCCGATGAATTACGACAAGTATACTATAAATACATTCATCAAATACTATTTTCTTACATATTAAATGCGGCTTTGTTGATCACCGCACGTTTATGTGTGCCTGTACCGATCAGGCCGTTCTCATCATACGCATTCACAGCAAATGTCACTTTCTTGCCATTCACAACTTCTGTGATCTCTACTTCACAGCGAACCTTCTTGCCACATGGTGTGGAAGCAAGATGTTTGACTTCAACAGACATACCAACAGAACCTTTGCCTTCTTCCAGACAGTTATCCATTAATTTGGCACATGTCAGTTCCATCAGATTAATCATGCTCGGTGTTGAGAAAACTGCAGGCAATTCAATTGCCGGAAGCTGTGGATCGTTATGGTTCGCAAGCATGCCCTCGTTCACAACAATTTCTGTTTCGTACTTCATTCCTACTTTCATTTCCATTGTAAAACCCTCCTTGTAAAAATCATCTTCCTAATAAATAACACAAGAGACGCTTCTCTTGCTTACATCATACCAGAAACCGCGCCGTTCGCCAATCTATGTATGAAAATTTGAACATTTATACGTTCATTTTCTTTTCAATCAGTTGATGATAACAAATAAAAGCAGCGGATAAAACAGTTTCGGCATGATCTGAAAGGCTGAAATCTCTCCGCCAAGTTCGTTCAATGCTGAAATTGCGACAAGCATCTGCGCACCATAAGGAATCACCCCTTGAAAAACGCATGAAAATGTATCAAGAAGCGATGCTGTCTTTCTCGGTGTAATGCCATATTCCTCTGCCATTTCCTTCGCAATCGGGTTTGCCATAACGATGGCTACTGTATTGTTGGCCGTTGCAATATCCATTGTGCCGACGAGAAATCCCATACCAAGCTGACCACCCTTTTTTCCACGGAAGATTCTGTGTATCCAGCTAAGAAGTGCATCAAATCCCCCATACTCACGGATAAGCGCACACATGGCCGCTACAAGAATAGCTACCATACAGGTTTCAAACATTCCATAGACACCGGAGCCCATGTTTTTAAGAATCTCTACAGGAACGGTATGGCCACCAATCAGCATAATCAACGCACCTGACACAATACCGATCAGCAGTACAACAAATACATTGATACCTACAATGCCTCCGATCAGTACGAGCACATACGGAATCACCTGCGTCAAATGGTATGGCTGAATCACATGTCCCTGAATTTCTGTCTGGAAAGACAGCATAAGAATCAGAATCAGTGTCACAACAGCTGCCGGAAAAGCAATCCAGAAGTTCATGGTTTGTGTCCTCAAGCTGATTTTCTATAATGATTTTCCGATCTGTCCCTGTCTCTGTCGCAAAGATATCAACACTAAAATCTCCAACGGACGACTCTGATTCATTTACAGAAATATCTAAACCAACTGCATCGGACAACAACGCAATATTGTCCTCATCATTTAGTTCAAAAATCAATACTATGTTCCTTCCTTTTTACGGTTTGTGAAAAACTGCGGCTTCTTTCATACTGTTTAACTGTCCGTTTCTAGTTTCCGACCTCGAATACTCTTTCAGGTAATATCATCAATCCCGTTTTTTTCGGCTCGTCCTCCTCCATAATGTTAATGTTGTTCGTCTGCCGCATCATCGGCGGCCGCCACGATCACAAGCCGTCCGTCTTCTTTGGAATATTCACAGGTCGATAACGTCAGAAGTTTCGTTCCCGGATGCGGTAATTCACTGCTTTTCCAGACAGCATATTCGCTGCAGCCGTCCAAAAACTCCTGATATCTGTCTTTATCGGACAGATCCACATAGTCATAATATGGGAACGTCTCTGTTTCTATTTTGGATATTACAATCACAAAAACCACACGATATCTAGTGCTCTCCTCTAAAGTGTCCCACAAAATCCATTCATTCGATGTGCAAAACGCAGCATCCCGATACAGCATCAGGTTTTGAAACATCGTTCCGTCTTTCATGTGATGACCATAAATGATCAGATTGTCCGATGTCTCAAGACTGCAGTTCACATCCAGAAACGGCGTTCCATGTACGTTGTCATTCCGTTCAAAATCATGTGTCAGATAATAATCATTGTCCGTTGCCGTCTGCATGACCGGATAATCGATCACAGTTCCGTCGATTTTCAGCCATCCGACAAGTTCCTCATTTTGCTGCTGCAGCTTTTGGATTTTTGTGTTGATCCCCAAACTGTGATTTTTGGAATGATTCTTTTGAGAATCTTCGGCTTTTGTGTCTGACTGTGGTTCTGACTTTGAAGAGTCCGCCTGCTGCGCCAGTTTCTCGTACAGCTCCTCGGTCTGCCGGGTGGATGCCTTTATCTTCCACAAATTCCAGCATGCAAAGACAAGAATAATCAGGCAGAGCGGATAGAGGATTTTCTTTAACTTTTTCATGTTTTCCTATCTCTTATGCTTTCCTGTTCCCGGCTTTTTATGATTTCCTGTTTTTTCTTTCTCTGAGTCGGTCGATACTTTCAAATACGGCTATAAATAACAGGATGCCGATAATCACCCGCATCCAGAACTGCGGATTCTGTGTATCTCCGGTTTTCTTTAAGCCGTTTCCGATGATCTTATCATTCTTTTCCTTGTCGACCTGCTCATCCACAGGCTGATTATCTTTTGTGCGGATTAAAATCAGTATGGTTCTGTCATTGGTACTTCCATCTGAACAGGTGACAAGTGCTGCCACTTCCATCCGCTCGGGATGTTCAATCAATGCCTGAAGATAACCGGAATGATACCATTTACTGTTCTCCTGAAGGAATTTCCCCAGACCGTCCAGATTGTCTTTCCATCTGTCAGGATTAAAGATTTCTTCTGTTCCTGCCGATATCTGGAGAATAGCTGCCGTATAGAAGGTTCTTTTCTCTCCCGGAATCAGAAGCGTTGCCGTACGGTTCTTCTGGAAGAATGTTCTGTCCTTGAAAAGGGCAAGATCCCCGAACATCAGATGTTCATCCATATTATGACCATAAATCAGGGAATAGGAATCCGAAAAATCGGCTTTGTTTCTCGTGTCCAGAAAGATGCTTCCCGCCAGGGAAAAATTGCCATAGACGTCTTTGTTCATATAAGCCAGATTTGTTTCACCCTGAAGAACGGGATAATCAATATTGGTGCCATCTACGGTAATCCATGCAACCACGTCCGGATTGATGGCACGCAGCTCATCAAAGCCCGGGCCACCATCCGCATCACTCTCAGGCTTCAGCTGGCGGATCTGATCCTGAACCGCTTCCGCCTGATGATAAATCTGTGCATTATCCCAGATGGCATATCCTGCAAATGCAGCCGATGCCATAAGGAAAGTGCTCAAGATCAAACCATATATTTTATTTAAGCTTTTCAGGATCATCCAGTTCATTCGTCTTTACTCCGTAATTATGCTCTTTTTTCGGATGAATACAACTACGACAATCCCAATAAGAAGCAGCAATGCCACATAGGGTGCATCGGAGGTCATTACACCGATGTCAATCACAGATGTCTTGTCGTTAGTAATCGTTATCGTATCGGAATCATCTGAGATAGAACCCGTTGCTTTTGCTGCATCCCATTTTTCAGCTACTGGCTTTGATATATCTGTACTCTCTGCAGTTACTCCATCAGCAGCTAACAAAACACCATCGAAGGTTACAGTGACATCTTCTTTTTCGTGTGCAAACGTATGTGTATACTTGTCATCACTTGGCTGTGTCTCTGTAACCGTATAGGTCACACCATATGGGATATTGTTAAAGGTGACAGTTGTGCCGTCCTTGACATAGAAGCTTACTGTATTCGTTTCACTGGTATGTGTTGTGGCGGTACCACTGATTCCAACTTCATCTGTCCAGCCCAAAGGAGTTGCAACTGTTGTTGGATTACCATTAACGTCATAAAAATTCTTATAGGTAATATCACTATTCATGTTTGCCTTGGATTCATTCTTGAATGTGACGGTAACTTGAAACAGCTCATTCTTATCACCGGCATTTCCGGTTACTGTTTTTTTAATGTTCAAAGAGCCTGCATAATATTTGTTCTGGATATCTGCTACTTTTTTGTCATTCTGACCTTCCGTGTTCTCGTTATTTTTACTATACCATGTTTCATAGTTTGCATTTGTAATAACACTTTCAGGTGCTGTTTTATGAAGCGTTACGGTACGGATATACTCTCCTTTCGTTGCTCCATTGGTGACCTGTACATGGATGTAATAAACTCTCTTATGAGCACCGTTTGCACTTCTCGTATCTTCTGTTTCGCTGTCATTGGTACCGTAGATAACACCTGCTGTATTGTTATCATTCTCTGTTACCTTGTACCAATAATCGCCAACGGCTTCATAGGTCGGAACAGTCAGTTGTACAGATGGTTTAGTTGTAGGGTTTGTTCCTGCTGCACCTTTATCTGCTGTGATTGTATTACTGTTGGAAAATGTCGGCATATTATCCTTGCTATACTTTGCCTGACCATTTCCGTCATCTCCCACATTCCACAGTCCATATCGCTCAATCGTAAAGGTAAATGTTTCTGCTGGACTATTTGTGTTCTGCTGCGATTCCGAACCATTGACATAATCCTTTTGAAGTGTAATTGCAGAGGTATCCGATATGTCTTTCGTACTGGTGTTTAATCCGGTGCCGGTTGTTGTGCCGCCACCCGTTTCTGCAAATACAGTGGTTCCCATTCCAAACGTCATCATACCGACAATTGCAAGGGCAATTCCTTTTTTGAAATATTTGTTCATTCCTTAAGTCTCCTTTCTGACAGCAAGGCTGCCCCCCTAAAATTTTTCAATATTTTCATTTTAAGGGAAGTGTCGTTTTTGATTTTATTTTTTTTGCTGTTTTTATTTTTTTGTTTTCTTGTCATCTTTGTATGCTTCGATCAGATACCTCTGCGTCTGAAGATACTGACGACTTTTGCTTTGATATTTTCCACCTTCACAGGTCCGAGGGTTCTGCTGTCGGTGGTATTCGTACGGTAATCACCCAGGAGATACACACATCCGTCCGGTACCGTATATGGATAGCTTTGCTTGCCGGGATTCGTCGGGAAAGCGATCTCTCCCGTCTGCTCTGTTCCATTGACAAACAGTCTGCCATCTTCTGTCATGTCGACACTGTCACCGCCCCTTGCGACCACTCTTCCAATGACTCTTCTGCCGTCTGCTTCACACACCACGACATCATTTTTCAGATAGTTTGTATCCAGTCGATAGCCAAGGACAATATCGCCATCCAGAATCGCCGGATACATATCTGTTCCACTGGAAACTGTGATATAAAATACCTGTGTAAATGCAATCAGTACGATAATCAGTATGATTGCAGCATTTTTTGCCAGTTCCAGATAACCTCTTTTGAGCATCAGCTGCTGTCGTTTCTTTTGCAACTGGTTTTGAACATCCGCAAATGGATGCAGCATCGAATTATTCTTCATGGCCTGCACCACCTGACGGATTCGTTTTTAAGAGGGCATTATATCTGGCACGTTCAGCCAGTAGTGCTTTTTCGTAGAGGGTGTTCAGTTCCTCCATCTTTTTTAAGACATCTGCCTCATCCACACCACCAAATACTTGCTTTTTAAATTTCAGTTTCTTGATCCACGAAAGAATTTCCTCATGGACTTCATTGCTGTTTGCATCTTTCATTAAGGCGGCACCTCCTTTCTCCTTGCGCCCGGGAAGTGATCGTTATACCGTTCCATGCCAGTTTTCACCTCGCCTGCGCTTTCTCCTGTATCGATCTGCCAGCCACAATACCGGAATAAGCAGTGCTACTGCTGCCAGCGGCGTCTGATTTTCCGTATTAACGCCAACATCGATGGTCACATCTTTCTTATTCGTCAGTTCGATTTCTATCGTTCCGACACGATCCAGTGTTACTTTGACCTGTCCTTTGTTCGCTGCTTCGTGGGTAATCTCCTTTTCTGAGCCGTCCTGCTGTTTCATTTTAACTACCGCAGTGTAATTCAGTTCATTATTCTCTGTAATCACCAGGGTGGAACCCACCGGAATGGCATCTGTGCCAAACGCCTTTGCGGCTTCTTCTGACAGTCCAGCTAAACCATCTTTAGATGAATACTGACCACCATTTTTCAGCGTGATCTCTTTTTCTCCAACTTTTGTTCCGTCCGGTTCATAGACTTCCAGCTTGATCGCAAACGATCCATTATAGTCGCCCATATTTCCGGATACGGATTTTGTCAGATTAAATGCCGTTGACTTCATATTTTTAGCAATCAAGTCACTGCCAGTGTTTCCCTCCTCCGGTTTTAGGGTTACCGGGCAGGAGCTTACCGTTTCTCCATCCTTGGTAATCGTTCCATTAAATTCATCCAGTCGGCGAATGCTGACTTTTCCGGCACTGTCTACATCAAGAATCACTCCGGTCCTGGCTTCCTTGCTCAGATAGTACCCACTGATGGATGCCGTCTCACTAAGCAGATAAGAATTATCATGCTTTAACAGGCCATCCGGGAACACAATCTTACCCTTGTCATTCGTTGTAAGCGTATAGATATCCTTAGCTCCGTCATAAGTAATGTTGCTATATCCAGCAAGATTGAAATCTGCCGTAAAACTGCTTTTCGTTCCGTCTGCCTTGTTATATGGTGTCAGAGTAAATATTACACCTTGTAGCGTTGTGGTCTGATCTGCATCATCTACTTTTGTCAGTGTCACCCGGACTTTTTCATCACGGATGGAAATGGTTGTCTTACCGGTATCCAAGGATGCACAGCCTGATGTAGATTCCTGCGTGGCTTGTATCGTTTCCGTCTTTGGTACATAACCTCCGGAAGCTGTCATGCTGCCCTCGTCAATCGTTCCGTCTGTCTTGACTTTAAATGTAACTTGTGCAGTTGCCTCGTAGCCATCCGGTGCTTTCGTTTCCGTCAACGTGTAAGTATGTCCACCGATCACTCGCTCAATCGGAATCAGGATACCATCTGTACTGTTTACTAGAAGTGTCTCACTTTCCCTGCCATCTGCCAGCTTATGGCTTGTCTCACAGGTATCCTTGCCGGATTCATCCTTCGGACAGGTGTCTTTTAATGTAAAGGTGGCACCGATCAGTCCGTCCATTCCGGATTCCCCAAGTTTCTTCACATAAATCTTGATTGGTTCATCCTGCATGCTGACCACCGGAATACCCTTTACGTTTCCACTCTTCTTCTGAATCTCTACGTTGCCCTGGCGGTCGATTGTGAAAGTTGTCGGCGTTGTCTGCAGTATATAGCCTTTTGGTGCTTTTACCTCTACCAGATGATAGGTTTTTTTGGCAGTATCACTACTCGTATCCGTTGGCAGACCATAGATCACAACATTTCCGTCTGAATCCGTCGTTACTTTATTTGTCTGACTGTTTTTATCAGTAGCGGATGTATAGAAGTTGACTTTCGTACAGCCAGTATATTCCCCACCACAGTTATTCCCTTCATGGATCTCAAATTCTGCTCCTGCCAGTGGTTTGTTGTTCAGTTCTAACGCTGCATCTGTAATACTTGTTTTATTTAGCACAACGCTGTTCTTTGCATTTATTTCTTCATGACTGGCCAAAAGCTGATTTGTTTTTCCATCAATGATATAGGTATGTGTGTTTGTCGCATTGCCGTCACTGTCTTTTTCCAGCTTGTATCCGGACAATTCTGTTTTTTCCGTCAACACATAAGTTCCCCAGTTGAGACCGGTAATAGAAATCTTGCCTTCCATGTTCGTTCCTGCCTCTTGGATTGTCCACTTTTCACTGATTTGTTGTCCGGATTCCTCCGTTTGCTTTCCGGATTTGTCAGTCAGCTTAATAGTTTTATAGTTATGACCTGTCTTGACTTCCACAGAATCCTTCAGCAAATAGTCGCTCAAATCGTTTCCTTCCGCATCTTTTGGCACATCTGTTCTTTTCAGCGTATAGACAACTTCATTTAAAGGTTCTTTTGTTCCTGCATCAGTCTTTGTCAGTGTCAGTTCCCCGGTCAGACGCTTGTTTGCTACGCCATTCCCATCTTTCTTTAGAGAAGCAGTCATTCCATAGCCGCAGGATGTCAAAGAAGCCTTATCTGCCAGCACAAAGGGAAAACTGTTGTTTTCATCCAGCTGATAGCCTGCAGCAGCCTTAGTTTCTTTCAGGATGTAGGTACCCTTTTCATGAATCTCAATAGAAATGTCTCCGTTTCCATCTGTCGTAAAGATACCTGTAGTATTCACTTTTTTATAAATATTTGCTTCGGAGACGGAATCTTTGTAAAGCGTAAATTCCGTTCCCGGAATTGCGGCTTTCTGTCCTTCTTCATCTGCATCGTACTTATGCAGTGTAACCGTTGCCTTGTAAGGCAGGTTGACTGCCAGCTTCTTCTCTACCTCTGCAATGTCTGTATAGGAAACATCCACCGCCTTGTAATGATTGTAGCTCGTTGTCTCTACCCTGTCTGAAAGTGTTCCCACCTTATGATCAGCAGCATTTTCCGCTTCCACAAGGTTTATAAACTTATTTTTCATGTAAGAAACACCGGAAGCTGTTTTGCTTCGATACTCCTCATAATTCTGATCGGTAATGGTTACATGATAGCTTCTGCCATCGTTATACACATCACTCGGTGCAGTGCGTTCGGTAAAGACATAGCCAAGTGCATTCTG
>NZ_JBBMEK010000099.1:0-10454 GCF_040096555.1 Coprococcus intestinihominis
ATACTTGGCTCAGTAGAGCCATTGAGCAAGAAGCCCCCACTTCAAAATCTGTGATTTAAGTGGTGGGAGCATGTCACTAACAAAATATAACAGTTATTACATCTCTTAAAACAGGTGAAATCTCAATCGGAATTTGTAAGAATATCAGGAATTAAGTGAACTTGGAAAAAGCTATCTGGAAGAATTACGGAAATATGCTCCAACCAATCCATAGTCATAGGCTATGGATAATCATATAAAATAGGTGTTATGCATGTACCGCTGTTTGCTGATAAAATAACAGCAGAAAGGTGGTTGATGATTATGCCTATGGCGGTACTGAGCAATTTTCTGATTTATTGCGTTATAAATGCCTTTACTCCGGGACCGGGAAATATTCTGGCATTAAATACCGTAACAAACTATGAATATAAAAAAGGAAAGCCGCTGTTCTTTGGAATTTTTGCAGGCTACTATGTAGTACAAATCTTATGCGCAATTTTCATATATGGGGTTAATTCTTTGCTTCCAAATGTAATGGAAGTGATGAAGTACATCGGAGCAGCCTATATCTTGTGGCTTGCGATTCATATTGCTTTCAGTAAGAAGACCTCAGAAAACACAGAGCAATCCGCATCGTTTCTAAAAGGCTTCATGCTGCAATTTGTCAATTTTCAGTTTTTATAACAAATGATTTTTAATATTATCTATTAATTTCACGCAAAGTTTGATAAAATATAAGTTAAGGTTCAGAAGAAAAAAGAAAGAATAGGTTCGCAATGAATGGATATTTTTGTGTATTAACTATAATCGATTTTTTTATTTTGTGCTTTATGTGTATTCTCACATATTTGAGTGAATCACTTAGCAGAAAACAAAAGCGTGGTTTTTTATTGGCCTTTGTTCTGATTGCTGGGATTTCGATACTGGAAGTTATTACCCTTGTAGTGGACGGATTGCCGCCTGCTTACCGCTGGTTGAATGTTGCATCCAATTATATGGGGTTTGGTCTGTCTCCGGCTGTGTGCATCTGTCTTGTGTATGTACTGGACAGGAAAACAGTCTTTCGTCGTAAGATCAGGACTGCGATACTTTTTGAAATCGGATATTTGATTTTCTTATTTGTTACTATCCCATACGGAATTGTATTCTCTGTGAGCGCAGACAATATTTATTCGCGTGGTACACATTTTTATATATATATCATCATGTATTTTGGGGCAATTTTGTATCTTTCGGTATCTACGATTATCAATGCCAGAGAATTTCAGAATCGCAGCAAATTGTTAATCTATCCGCTTTTTCTTTTTGTGATGGCAGAAACGATTATTCAGGTTGTTCTTCCGAAACTCCATGTTACCTGGTTATGTATTACACTGCTTTCTGTATTGTATTTTATTTATTGTAATGAAATGTGGAATCAGATGGATGCACTCACCGGGCTATTGAACCAGAATAGCTATCTTAGGAAGACGGGTGAGATGGGGTGTAAAGCAAGCGTGCTCGTAGTGTTTGATGTGGATGATTTCAAACAGATTAATGACAGTTATGGACATGTGCAAGGGGATCTTTGCTTGGCTGAGATTGCAGAATGTATTAAAAAAGCTTACGCAAATTTTGGATATTGTTATCGTATAGGCGGTGATGAGTTTTGTGTACTTCTGAAAAACGCTGATAAGGAAGATTGGTGCAAACAGGAATTTTTACATCGGCTGGAAGAAAAGCGAAGAAAGATTACATTTTTACCAACAGTTTCTTATGGATCAGCTTCATTCTCAAGTGGGGACATTGTTGCTGTTAAAGATAAAGCCGATCGGGATATGTATCAATATAAATACGAGCGGAAAAATCGCAATGGTATGGTGTAAGAACGTGTACCATTGCGATTTTTTTACCCTGACAACAGTGTAACCATTGAAATTACATCTATTTTTGATTTATTATTGTCAAAGAGAGGTGTTTATAATGCAGATTTCAAGCAGATTTACAATGGCAATCCATATGTTTGCCTGTATAGATACATTTTCGGATCAGAAGATGACTAGTGATTTTATGGCAGCAAGCATTGGAACTAATCCGGTGATTGTTCGTAAAATATTGCAACAATTAAAGGCTGCCGGTCTTATTGAAGTTGCAAGAGGGACAGGCGGTGTGACAATTCTTCGGATGCGTGATTATATCATTACAATTTCCGGAGTCTTTTTTTGTTTGTCATAATCAATGTAAAACTTTTAAAGGAAGTTGTAATTAAAAAAGTTACAAAAAAAGCTGATATGGTGCAATCCTATAATTGTTGGTGAATAGTAAAATACGCTTGCTATTTATGGTCTCCTATATTATAATTTATTATGTATGACGAATTCTATTTGTACTATTAGTTAGACACAAAATCTGGAGTGGAAAGATGTGGCAGATTGTTCTGGGGAGTTTTGGATTTCTCCTGTATTTTATATATGATATCAATAGCATTCGAAAGAAGAATGTTATTTTTCAAAAATTTTTTGCAGTGGGTACGGTTTTTGTGGTTGTATCGCTGCTCATGGAACTTTTGCTTTTGTGGGGGCAGTGTCAGCACAGAATCGGAAGGATGATCGGCTTTGGAACAGGAGCCGTAGGCTTCTTTGCACTGCTTATATACACCTTGTTTTTTGCCCTTCCCTTTGAAGAAACGTACTGTGAAGATAATAAATTGCGTGCTGCATATACAGAAGGTATGTATGGTGTGTGTCGTCATCCTGGAGTTTTGTGGTTTGCAGGTGCATATCTTTGTATGTGGGGAATGTTTGGCGGATGGAAACAGGGGATCTATTTTTTGCTTATGATTTTCTGGAATTATCTGTATATCATTTTTCAGGATCTGTGGACTTTTCCACAGACATTTTTTAATTATAAGGAATATCAGAAAAATACACCTTTTTTAATACCGAATAGAGATAGTATACGGGTATGTTTATGTAGTATCAGAAAACAGTGATTGATCTGGGGTAGCAATCTATGAATTTGGAAGAGAAATTAAAAAAACAACAGTATAAAGAAATCTGGCAGCAGTACTGTGGATTCTTGGATCTGTCGATGGATGGATATATGAAGATTCAGCGGCGGTTGATGGAGGAACAGATCCGGTTGTGGAGCAACTGTGGTTTGGGACAATCCATTTTAAAAGGAAAATATCCGAAAAATCTGGATGAATTCCGAAAAATGGTACCGTTGACAACCTATGAAGATTATGCGGATGTTTTGCTTACGAAGCAACCGGATATGCTTCCGGGAAATCCTGTTATATGGATACAGACAACCTGGGAGGGTGGAAAGCATCCGATCAAGGTGGCACCGTATACCAGAAGTATGCTGGATACGTATCGAAATAATGTCACAGCATGTCTGATTTTATCGACGAGTAAAGAGAAGGGCTCTTTTGATGTGGCAGCTACAGATAAGTTTCTGTATGCGCTTGCACCGTTGCCTTTTGCTACAGGGCTTTTTCCACTGGCACTGGGGGAGGAAATCAATATTGAATTCTTGCCAGCGGTAAAAGATGCTGTAAATATGAGCTTCAGCGAAAGAAACAAGTTGGGTTTTAAGATGGCAATGAAGAAAGATCTCGGATTTTTCTTTGGGCTGGGCAGTGTAGCTTATGCAGTTAGTTTAAGTCTTTCTTCCATGACGAGTGGTGGTGGCGGCATCAAGCTGTCAGAGCTTATGAAATGTAAAGCGCATATGATTCTTCGTCTGCTGCAGGCAAAGCATCGCTGTAAAAAAGAGAACCGACCGTTGCTTCCAAAAGATCTGTTTCATTTGAAAGGCTTTATGGTGGCGGGGACAGATAACCTGTGTTATAAAGACGATCTTGAAGCGCTCTGGGGGATTCGGCCGATGGAATTATTTGCCGGTACGGAACCTTCTATCATTGGTACGGAGACCTGGACAAGAAAAGGAATGTATTTCTTCCCGGATACGGCATTTTACGAATTTATTACCGAGAAGGATATGATGAAAAATCATGAGGATCCATCTTACATTCCGCCGACGTATCTGATGGATGAAGTACGCCCCGGAGAAAAATATGAGCTTGTATTTACCATTCTGAAAGGTGGAGCGTTTGCCCGTTACCGTTGTGGCGATATGTACCGTTGTGTCGGACTGGAGAATCGGGATGATGAGACAAGGATTCCGCGCTTTGAATATGTAGACCGGGTACCGTGGATCATTGATATTGCCGGATTTACGAGGATTTCGGAGAATGGAATCCGAAGTGTGATCGGCCTTTCGAAGCTTCCAATCACAAATTGGGTTGCAACAAAGGAATACAATGAGCATAATCGTCCATATCTGCATATGTATGTGGAGCTGGAAAGGGACGCAATGCTTAATACGGCTATGAGTGCAACTATTTTAAAGGATTTACTGAGTACATATTTTAAATATATCGACCAGGATTACCGTGATCTTAAAAAGATTTTGGGAATGGATCCTTTACAGGTAACGATCTTTACATGTGGAACTTTTGCGGCCTATGAGAAAAAGACCGGAAAGAAAATACATCAGATGAGTCCTTCGCATTATGATCTGAAGGAACTTCTGGATGTACAGGAGTGTTTGAATAAAGTGAGATAAGTAGAGAAGCAAAGAATGGGATAAGGGGAATTTATGGGAACCTATGGATATATATCGATCATAGCCATGTTGTGCTATGGCTTTATGCTGTTAATGTTTTTGGCGGCAAAGAGAAATAAAATAATAAACAGTTTTCTGGTGGTGCTTTTAGGTCTGCTTTTCTGGACCGGCGGCTCTGCTTTTATGCGTGCACAGTTCTGGCCAGGTTGTGAATTCTGGTTTCAGGTTTCCCTGCTTGGCATCTTATTGCTGCCATATGCATATTGCCGTTTTATACTCGCTTTTGGAGGGCAAAAGAACGGTGCTCCTGGGAAAATATACCTAGCGGTTATGCTGCTTTGCTTTTGGTTGAATGTGCAGTATGGAATCTTCCTCGAATCCCCGAATGTGGTGGATAAAAATGGAATTTCAACATTTGTGTATGAAATCAAACCTGCGATTGTAGTGTTTTTTATTCCGGCAGGAATATTTCTGCTATATCTTTTTAGGGTTCTTGTGCAGATCTGCAATGAAAATCCCAATATAAAGGTGCAGTATGAACCGGTGATGTTGGGTGTTCTCACTTTGTTCCTTGGGAATGCGTTTCTTGGAATTCCGCTTTTTAGTGGTTTCCCAATCGATATTTTAAGTGGTGTAGTAAATGTATTTTTACTGTTTTATGCACTGATTCGCAGACGGCTGTTCAGACTGCAGATGTTGGCATCTACCAGTTTGTGCTATGGTGTGGGATTTTTGTTTTCCATTCTTGTTTTTTTAAATATTGTTCCATCCTTGCAAAAGATTTTTCACATACAGCTGGATAAGAACATGACGGTATACACACTTATTTTTTCTATCGTTTTTCTGGTGATTTATACATTCTTTACATTTTTATGGAGATTTTTGATACGCAGTGTGTTTATCAGAGAGGAAAATCATCAGGCAGAGAAGATCAGAGAATTCAATTCAGCGATTTCAAAAACGCTGGATCTGCAGGAGATTCTGGATAGAACGATTCGTGTAATGAAAGAGTTGATGGATGTCGGAAATATCTATATTTGTATGCAGAATGTGCCTGGAGAGCCGTATCGCGGAGTGGCGAGTGATCAGCCGTTAAGTGATCTGGCGTTTGCTCTGGAAGAAGAAAATCCGATGATCCAGTGGTTGAAGGAACATGAGGAACCGATCGTTTACAAGGATTTTCGTTATTCTGTGGAATATAAGTCCATGTGGGAAGAGGAGAAACATCAGCTGGATAAACATCATACACGCTACTGCGTTGGATTAAAAGATGGCGATAATCTGGTAGGGGTTGTTCTGATCACAGATTCTTCTGCAAAAAAGAGAGTGGTGTATGATGAAGTAGAATTGATCTCCAATATCACTTCCGTGGCATCCATTGCGATTAAAAATGCGAGACTGTATGAGAACGCCTGCCTGGAAGCCAGAACAGATGAGATGACCGGTTTGTTGAACAGGAAATACTTCTATGAAGTGCTCAATGAAGAGTTTGAGAAAAACAAAGAGGCATCACTGGCATTGGCGATCATCAACGTAGATGATTTTAAGTTATATAATCAGCTGTATGGTGTAAAAGAAGGAGATCTTTGCCTGCAGCGTATTGCGGGAATTATCAAAAGCAGTGTAGGAGACAGCGGCTATACGGCCCGCTATGGCGGAAAAGAATTTGCTGTTTTATTGCCGAGATATGACCTTTTCTCTGCCAGAAATCTGGTGGAATCTATTTCGAAACAGATTTTTGTTATGAATAATCGCAGAACAGATATGAAACTGAAGGCAATCACTGTCAGTGCAGGAATCAGTGCTGCACCATATGCTGCAAAAAATGTTAAAGAGCTGATGGAAAATGTGGATCTTGCGGTGTATCATGTGAAACATAGTGGAAAAAATGGCATACAGGTCTTTGATACGATGTTCCGTAACAATAAAAATGAAAACACAACGAACCGCGAACATATTTATCGGGAGTATGAGTCAACGATTTATGCGTTGACGGCAGCTATTGATGCGAAGGATCATTATACTTTTAGCCATTCCACGAATGTGGCTTATTATGCAACAGCACTGGCAACAACACTTGGAATGAATGAGGATATGGTTGAGATCATCCGTCAGGCAGCACTCTTGCATGATGTAGGTAAAATCGGTATTCCGGAATATATATTAAATAAAGCAGAACGTCTGACAGATGAAGAATACGAGACGATCAAAGGGCATGTGGAAGCATCGATCGATATCATTCGTCACCTGCCATCGTTGGATTATGTTATTCCTGCTGTTATCGGTCATCATGAACGCTATGACGGTAAAGGATATCCGCGAAGAATTGCGGGGGAAGATATTCCGTTGACTGCACGTATCCTGTGCGTGGCAGATTCCTTTGATGCCATGACATCCAAGCGCTGTTATAAGAAGGCGTTTCCGTTAGACGTAGCGAGAGAGAAGCTTCTTCAGGATGCAGGCAAACAATTTGATCCAAATCTGGTTGTAAAATTTGTGGAATGTCTGGATAACGGTACGATTTCGCTGGTAAAGGCAGAAACTGATGAAAATATGCCATACTAAAGTTAACGATAGAAGAACAGAAAGGCAAAACGTCCGAACGAGGTAACAAAAGTGCATATAGATAAAAATAAAAACAAAGGTTTTACTTTGGTGGAGCTTGTAATCGTCGTTGCCATTCTTGCAATACTGGTTGGAATTTTGGCGCCTGCTTATTCTAAATATGTCGAAAGAAGTGCAGAGTCAACAGATTTAGAAAATGTACGAACAGCATATGGTGAAGTGATGATTGCTGCAGAGATAGAAGAAGAAAAAGATGTTCTCAAAGTTGTTCCTCTGAAACAAAAAAAGCAGGATGGCAGTCATCAAATACAGTGTCAATTGCCGGAATCTCTCATTCCAATGGCGATCCGGATACCGATCATTGGAAAGGTGATCCTGTTGCCGGTGGGGTATGTGAAGTATCCTACAATCCTGAGACAGGCATATTATTTGACTGGAAAGGTAAAAATGAAGACAGCAGTAAGAAGTACTTTTTTGATATCACCGAGGATTTGCAAAAACCGTTAAATGAGAGCGGGGTACTGGGTGATTTGATCGACCAGAAGAATAATTATTTTGAAATAGATTCAAAATGTCAAAATTCAAGTATGCTGCCAAAGGTACAGAAGAAACTTCAGGCCAACAGTCTTTTGCAAATATGTGGCTATTTCAGGCCACCTGACACAGGCTGACAATAAGAAGATTATAGCGAATGGTCAGAAATATAACACTTTGCAGGAGGCGTATGATGCCTATGAAAAAGAACTTACAGATGGAAAATATAAGCAATATAAAAACACTTTGCAGTAGCTGGAATGAAGATATCATTCATGATAATGAAAAATACACATTAAAACAGATAACAAAACGCAGAAGAAAAAGATAATATCAGAAGAAAAAGTGTTTGTAATATTCTCTCTAAGCCCCGGTGGCTGCCGAAAAAGCAGCTGCCGGGGCTCTTTTGTCACTGACAGCATAAGGAAATAGGTGTATAATATGATGAGAAAAAGGCCTTGGACCATCATCATTACAATGCTGCTTTTTCAATCGCTTATAATAGTATCATCAGTTAAAAAATGCAGCAATCCAAAGGATTGGAAAGGAGCTTATGATGATAGAAGATGCGTATCATCGGATTGATTATGAGCTGAATGGCATTGATTATCTGCTCACGAACTGCCGCTATCTGGACTACAAAATTTGTTACATGAATTTCCAGATGCCCTGCTGGTGAACAGAGAAGATGATATCGGTCTGGAGGGGCTCAGAAAGTCGAAGCTCTCCTACAATCCGATTTATCTGGAAGAAAAATACGAAATCCGACAAAAATAAGGCAGTTTCGAGATGACTTAGTCAGAGGTAAATAAATATAGAATTTTAAGGCACTTAAAAAGTTGAGAGAAGAATAACTTTTTAAGTGCCTTATTTTATGTTGAACAAAATTGCTGGTATTTTTATAGCCCACCTATTGACGTATACTCTAATCAATGAAAGACGGAAACAAAGATATTCATAGAAATGGAGGAACTGGCAATGAAGGGATTTAATACAAGCGATGGATACATGGGATTAGTTGGAGGCAAATATATCTTGTTTGCCAGCGAAGACGATTACTATGAATACATGAATGATTAGGAAATCATTTTAGAGAAAATCATGTCTGTTTTTGTCACAGAATTTGAGAAATACCGATGGTTAAGTCTGCGGAGTGCAGGTGTATTTTTAGTTAGAAGTTTATTATACTTAGGTTAATAAGTGATCATCAGAGGGAGTAATGATTATGGGAATTTTAGCTTGGATTGGCTGCATTGATCGTCGGATTGATTATATTTGCTGCGATATGCAATCAATAGAGATGAAAAGCGGAAGTTAATTCGTTGAAATGAAGCGTGTTTTAGAGAGAAGAAAGGTGGAACGGATAATGAAAAATGATACTAGAAAGACGGTTAGAGGTTTGCTGATTGCCGGTGTTGTTGTAATGGCAGTTAGTATTATGTGGCCTTCATTGGCAGAGAAATATGGTGCTTCGAAACAGACGGCATCCAATGTATTACAGAGTGAGACTTCATCATCCTATTCATCATCATCTGCGTCGACATCAACATCAGCATCTAAATCGACGGCAGCATCGACATCAACAGCATCAGCGACGTATTCGCATTCAGCCGGCGGAGGCGGCGGTTCTACAGGTTCTTTTGTAAACGGCGCTTCAGGCACGAGTTCAGGTTCTTATTCAAGCTCCGGTTCTTCATCGGGAAGCTCAAGTTATAAGAGGAATTCAGGTTACACGAGCAGTTATGACCGTCAGAAGAAGTATGACCCGTATGATGCTTATGATTATGATGATGCAGATGATTTTGCAGATGACTGGGCGGAAGAATTCGGTGACGGTGATTATGATGATGGATACGATGATGCCTATGATTACTGGGAGGACGAGATGGATGATTAAACATTTGGAGCATATCGGTTAGATGATATAAGAAATTAATTCGATAAAAAGGGGAGAGAAAGAATGTTTTACTTAGTGATTGATTTAGAAATGTGCAGAGTACCAAGAGATTATCGGAACAAAGCTTATCATTATGCCTATGAGACGATTCAGATTGGCGCAGTTCTTTTGAATGAAGAATTCAAGCAGGTTGGGACAATTCGAGAATATGTTCATCCGGAACACGGGGTGATTGATCCATTTATCGAAAAACTGACAGGAATCAAAAACAGTCAGGTCAAGAAAGCACCGTGTATTGGGGAGGCATTAGTACATATGATCGACTGGATTGGGGACAGAGAATACAAAGTCTATACCTGGAGCGAATCCGACAGAAATCAGCTTTTGCATGAAATCACAGCAAAGCAGATTACGGATGAGAGCGTCGATGCTTTTATGATGGAGGATAGATGGGTGGATTATCAAATGGTTTTCAGTCAGAGATTTCAGCTGACTCGGCGTATTAGTCTGGAAGAAGCATTGGGACGAGCAGACATTGATCCGAAAGGTAAGTTTCATGATGGAATGGATGATGCAGTGAATACAGGTCTTTTGGTCGAGAAGCTGGAAATGAATCCGGACTATCAGCTGATTAGTTACGAAATGCCGGAGAAACCGTCGGAACATCTTGGCAGCACACTTGGGGAGTTGTTTGCAGGGCTGAATTTAACAAAAGTTAGCAAGAATTCTCCTTCCTCTACAGGTGGGAGATGAATTGCAGAAAAAAGAAAATAGAACGCTTGTTCTGCGGTGCGAAGTGTGGTATACTATAATCAGTCGAAAGGATAGAAAGGACTGATTATATGGACAAAATGGATCATAATGC
>NZ_JBBMEK010000100.1:0-10414 GCF_040096555.1 Coprococcus intestinihominis
AAAAAGAAAGCCAGTAATCAGGACATATTTCAAAAGGTGAAAAAACAGTTAGATGAAGCACAGAAAATGACCTCAGAGGTGGGAGAGCTTATGGCAGAAGCCAGAAATATTCTGATCGCATATTCCAGATGTAAAACGGAAAGTGGTTATGAAAATTTTACAGATATGATACTGGAATCGTCGAAAAAGGGGGAGCGTTTAACAGAAAAATTGAGGCGTTTATCCTTAGAAGTCGTGCTGGATCAGGTGAAATATGAACAGTATCAGTCAGAACTTGTGGCTGTACATGGGATTGAAATGGATTATTCCGATGAAATTTTAAAAATCATTATGCCGGTTCTGATTCCGCACCGGAAAGAACACTATACCGATTATCTGTACAAACCTTTATATATCGCATTTAAACAGTGGTGTATCTGTCAAAATAAGGAACAGAAAAGGATACCGGAATATGAGAAATGTACTGTTTGCTTTGTACATCTGTATAACCGGGATTTACCGCTGGGACGCATTCGGGATCACGATAATTTTGAAGAAAAACACGTACTGGATGTGATATCAAATTTCTTTCTGGCATCAGATAGCGGTCTGCATGTGGATACCTACCACATTACCAGAATGGCAGAACAGGATGCAACAGAGGTTTATATTATGGATACAGAAAACTTTCCAAAATGGCTTCAAAAAATGTGAAAAACAGTATCGAAAAATACTCCTGCTGTCAGAGCACCTTTTTCGATAGCAGAAAAGTGGCAGAAAAATAGAGAAAAAGCAAAGTTTTTCGGGATTCAGAAAGTAAATAGTACCTAAGTGTCAAGCAGATAGGGTACTGTTTTGAAAAAGGAGAACCGATGGAAGGAGGAGGTTATATGCGAAAACAGGATACGTTACTTTTGATGATAGCAGTCAGCGGAGAAATGCCGGCAGACCTTGCTGAACACATCATAGGATCTGTATCCTATACCGCTGCGGTTATTACCAGGCTAAAACAAGAGGGATATATTTCTGTGCGAAATAAAGCCGGGTATAAAGGATATGTGCTGCGTGCAAAGGGTAAGAGATATGTCCTTTCACAATATAGTGAAGATGCTGCTTCTTTTTTACAGGGGTCAGTGGAGACAAACCATGTGAAGACGGAAATTGAGAAACGTCTCCGTTTGCACCGGATGAGCAAGGTATGGGTCTTTCTTTGGAAGACGGGTATTCCTATCTTCAGAAGCCAAAAACCGGAACTGTTTTGTTCCGATTCTGAAAATGGGAGGGGGCAAGCGGCATATTACGGAAGTTTGGAGTTTAAAGGATTGACAGATGCAATCAAAGGCTCAAGAGCTTGTGGGATTATGCTGTCCGGGGAGTCCGGCTATATTATTTATCACACGCTGGCACAGAAAATGCGGTGGGCGAAGAAAATGGAGCGTTCCATGCGAAGCTTTGTAGAACGAGAATGTATGAAAGCCGGTGCACTCAAAAGGATAGATGCGGTCATTATGGGGGATACCATAGAGTTTTTAGTAGAACTTCTGGAAAGTGACGGTGGTATAAAGGGGAACCTATTTCAAGTAGACGATATTTACGAAAATTATTACTACATTCCCACCATTGAGAGTGCAAAAATCCAAGTGAAACTCTTAACAGACAAAGAAAAGCAAATCGGACTGTACCGGTTCTTATGTGGAATACTGGAACAACCGGGAACCCGGGAATACCAGGTGAGTGCAGGGACAGATCAGACAGGGAACCCGGTCTATTTTTGTTACGAACTGGAACTTCGGCATCTGTTACGGGTAAAACAGGAGTTGGGGTGGAAAAAGCAGGGAACCATTCTGTGTTTTTCTTATCAAAAATCTATATTGGAATACTATTTTGGGAAGGAGGTGTCATATCGTGAAATTTTAACAGAAAAGGTTATGGAATATTTAGAAGGATTGTAATACTGTCCTTCATGCGGTGAAGGAGGTGCGGGCATGAACGGTCCGTTTGAAACGGGCAGTCTTACGGTAGATTGTATGAGCCGGCTGCAGATATCCGGAAACGTAATCCCCGTCAGTTGGTATAAGACCATCCGCAAACCAACGGGGAAACCGAATTTAAATGCAATCATTATACTGGCGGATATTGTGTACTGGTATCGGGCGGTAGAAATCAGAGATGAAATGACAGGGCAGTTGATTGGTCTGAGAAAAAAATTCCATTCAGATATGTTGCAACGCAGTTACCAGCAGCTTGCAGATCAATTTGGGATTACCAAGCGTGATGCTACGAATGCAGTTGTAGAACTTGAAAAGCTGGGTGTTGTGCACAGGGTATTCCGAACAGTTGAGGTCAAAGGACAAACTGTGTCCAATGTATTATTTTTGGATTTGAACGTAACAGTTTTAGAGCATCTGACGTATCCGAAAGAAGCTGAAACAGGGACACCAGAGGCAAGAGG
Organism: Coprococcus intestinihominis; assembly: GCF_040096555.1. Classification (NCBI taxonomy): domain Bacteria; kingdom Bacillati; phylum Bacillota; class Clostridia; order Lachnospirales; family Lachnospiraceae; genus Coprococcus; species Coprococcus intestinihominis. The sequence continues at coordinate 2,432 of NZ_JBBMEK010000100.1, forward strand.
CAGGTGTCCGCCGGATACCGTCTCACCGAAAGCGGGGAGGGGTGTCACCGAAATAAGTGAGAGGGTATCCCCGGAATTTGTGGGAGGTGGCACGAAAACCAGTGAAACATATACAGAGAGTACAGCAAAAGATTACCGTACAAAAGATTTCTATCAGTCTTATCAGTATGTGGAAGATATGGTAAAGGCACAGATTGATTATGAGGCATTGAAAAATGATAATCCATACGATGAAAGAATCGATGAACTGCTTGGGATTATGGTGGAGATATTGACTTCTAGTTCTAAAACTATCCGCGTAAACAGGGAGGAAAAACCAGCACAGGTGGTAAAAGGACAATTTCATAAAATCACCAAAAATCATATTGAGTTTGTATTGCACAGTATGAATGAGAGCCAGACAAAGGCACGCAATATTCGGGCACTTCTTGTAACTGCCCTATATAATTCTGTTCATACCATTTCGACCTATTATGGGAATCTTGTACAGCATCATATGGCAACAGAGAGTTATACAGTAAAGGAGGTGGAAGAATAGACCGGAAAGGTGTTACAGTTTTAAAAATCATAGGACTGACAGCAGCATTTTTTATTCTGGCTTTATATGTGGGCGGATTTATGGAACAACTGTTCATGGAATCAGTAGTGAGGTTAGCGCCTATAGATACAATTAAACATGGTATATCATCGGCGGCAGGAATACAGTGCTCAATTGTTGCTTTTTTTCTGTTTGGTATAATTGCGGGACTGATTATCTGGAGAGGTTCGGGCAAAGAAAGTTATGATGAACGGAATTTTGAAATCTCTCAAAAGGGAACATACGGAACAGCAGGGTTTATGGGGGAAGAGGAACGCAGTCAGGTTTTAAGAACCGACAAGAATCTGGAAAAGGTAGATGGTGTGATATTTGGGCGAGACATCCAGGATAAAAAAATAATAAGTCTTCCGGTTGAGTCCAGACTTAACCGGAATTTTGCTGTATGTGGCAGTCAGGGAAGTATGAAGTCCAGAGCTTTTGCGCGTGTAATGGCATTACAATGCATCCGCAGGGGGGAAAGCATCTATCTGACAGATCCAAAATCAGAACTATACGAGGATTTGTCCTCTTACTGCCGGGAATGCGGGTATACGGTGAAACAGTTAAACCTGATCCAGTTAGAACATTCTGATGCATGGGATTGTCTTGGAGAAATTGATGACGGCAGCCTGATAGACGTATTCTGTGATGTAGTAATCCGTAATACAACGGATAAGTTCGACCATTTTTATGACAATACGGAAATGGATCTTTTAAAAGCACTTTGTCTTTATGTGTTTCATGAGTATCCACCGGAGAAGAGAACATTTCCGGAAGCTTATAAACTTTTGATTAACAAAAGTGTAGATATGCTGGATGCTATTTTTGAAAGGCTGCCGACACATCACCCTGCACGCGGTCCGTACCAGCTATTTGCGAAGGCTGAGAAGGTAAAGGGAAATGCGGTTTTGGGACTCGGAACAAGATTGCAGATTATGCAGAATAAACTGGTACAACAGATTACCAGTCATGATGAAATTGACCTGTCGCTGCCGGGAAGGGAAAAATGTGCATATTTTTGTATTACTTCCGATCAGGACAGTACTTTTGATATGCTAGCCACGCTGTTTACGTCGTTTCTAAGTATCAAGCTGGTGCGTTATGCTGACCGTACAAAAGAAAGACGTTTGCCGGTGCCGATACAATTTATACTGGATGAATTCCCAAATCTTGGCGTTGTACCGGATTTTAAAAAGAAACTGGCAACAGCAAGAAGCAGGGGAATTGGCATGAGTATTCTGTTTCAAAATATTCCACAGCTGCAGAACCGGTATCCAGATAATCAGTGGGAAGAAATTTTAGGAGGATGTGACTTTTCGATCTTTTTAGGCTGTAATGATATGACGACGGCATCCTATTATAGTGACAGAACAGGAGAAATCACTGTGTCGGTATCTTCCATACGAAAGAATTACTATACTCTGCGTGCAACCGACTACGTGCCGGAGTATTCCGAGTCAACGTCACTTGGAAAGAGAATGCTGCTTCTCCCGGATGAAATTTTACGTTTCCCACTGAATCAGGGGCTATTGATTATCCGTGGGCAGAGGGTATGCCGTTTTCAAAAGATGGACTATTTGGAGCATCCGGATGCCCAATATATGAAACTGGAAAAAGTGGAGGAGCATGTGCCGGAGTGGTTTGAAAAGTGGCAAAAGGAAAAGTGTGATTTTCAGATACATACTGAACAGGAAGAGAAACCGTTAGAGGAAAAGGTATCGTGTCAGGAAGATAGCGAGCCGCTTATGCTTGATACGGAGATTAAGAAATCTGAAAAACAGAAGGCTATCAAAGAGAGCAGGCAGCAGGAGGGAAAAAGAGTGATGAAAGTGGAAGAACTCTTTGCGCCTGTTTCGTCTGAAGGAAAGGAGGCTTAGGTTGAGAAACTCCCTTGTGAAATATGGATTTATAAAAATATTGGAACTGGAGTTTGGTATATACTTGAAAGAGCATGAAACAGAAAAAATAGAACTTGCAGAAACTTGTATCGAGGTTTATGACAGCGTGGAAGACTTTTATAAGGCAACAGGCTGGCAACGGGATAATCCAGAAGAGGCAAATTTGGAATATCTTTTAAAACACAGGGTTTTGGTAGAAATTCAGGGAAAGATGTGGTATTTTTCCAGAATCCGTTATCAAGACGGGCTGAAAAAGTTAATGAAACAAGATTGCATCTGATATGCGACTGTATTGCAATGGTGATGGAATTGACATTCGAATGTGGTCCGTATAAAATAGTATCTGTAAAATAGTGATAGGGCATAAGAAGACAGCCAGAGGGCTGTTTTTTTGTGCCCTTTTTAGGATGAATGGAGGTTTACAATGGCAGAATTAAAGAAAGCAGTTAATAAGATGGAAGAGCAGGGGATACCAAGAGCGGTGTTATCGGAAGGAATCTTAACGATTGACGTAGATTCCCATGTAGAAACGATGGAAGAACAGGAGGATGCCAGATGGCATCAGCTTTTGAACGCACACCGCACGAAGAAAATTTTGACCGGACAACTTGGAGGTATTGAGAAACTGGACAGCGGATGGACAGTAGCGATTACCTATTACAACGGTTTCCGTATCTTAATTCCGATGGATGAGATGATGATCAATCTTTCGGGAGATGGAAGAGAGCATTCAGATACCTTGAACAGGCAGACAAGGATTGCCAATAATATGCTTGGCAGTGACATTGATTTCATCATTCGTGATTTGGATGAACAGAGCAGAAGCGTAGTTGCGTCAAGAAAAGATGCCATGCTGAAAAAACGTCAGATGTTCTATTTCAATGAAGATGAAGAAGAAAAACCGATGCTGTACCCAGGAAGGATTGTGGAAGCACGTGTCATTGCAGTTGCTCCAAAAGTCGTCCGGTTAGAAGTGTTCGGCGTGGAGGTTTCTGTGCGTGCAAGGGATATGGCATGGGAATGGATGGTGGATGCTAGTGAGAAATTCCAGGTGGGAGATCTTACACTCGTGATGGTGAATCAAATTAATATCCGATCAGTGGAAGAAATGGAAATTTCCGTAGATGCCAAAAGTGCAACTGCCAATGTCAATAAAGATAATCTGAAGCGGTGTGTGCGTCAGGGAAAATATGTGGGTATCATTACTGATGTATATAAAGGAACTTATTTTATCCGGCTTAATATTGGCGTCAATGCAGTTGCGCATTCCTGTAATATGGCAAGCCTTCCGTCAAAACGTGACGAGGTGGGATTTGTTGTTACCAGAATTAACGATAAGTTTGAGGTGGCAGAAGGCATTATTACCCGTATGATCAAACGTGGTGCATAAGAAAAAAAGTGTAGGGATACTGTTGACTCACAGAAAACAGATTGTTTACAATACCTGCAAACTAAAAGAAACATTTGACAGGAGGCGGTACTAATGAAAAAGAAAAGACAGAAACCGGAAAATATCCGGGTACGGTGTCCGTATTGTGGCCGCATGGCAAGGCTGCACCCGGCATCTTATGTGTATGGCAGTGACAATTTGGATTCAGAAAGTTATCTTTATGTGTGTGACGGGTATCCTGATAACTGCGATGCATATGTGGGTGCACATAAAAAATCACTTCTGCCGAAAGGGGAACTGGCGGATGGACAGCTTCGTAACAAACGGATTTTAGCACACCGCGCGTTGAATACCCTTTTGGAAGAGGGATACATGACAAAGAAGAGTGCTTATATCTGGCTGCAGAATAAGCTGTGCCTTCGGGAAAAAGACATGCATATTGCAAAGTTCTCCCTGTATTACTGTGAGGAAACAATTCGGGTATGTAATGAATTAGCCGAATGGCATCAGAAAAGAAAGGGGGCATGATATGCGTTTGATGGCAAAAGAAGATGATGTTTATAAACTGATGGATCGAAGAGACCTGTATTTGGGGGCGGCAGGACTTTGTGGAATCGTATCTGTTGTTTTACTTCTTTTCATCTCATATGGGTATGGCAATTGGGAAAATCTGTATTTTCTTTCAGTTCTTATTGTTGGAATGATTTTTTTGCTGTATTATACATGGAAAATCAACCAACGGATTATGGAAGCGGAACGGTGCTATCTGGAACTGGATGAAGACTCTTTGGCAGTATACCAGCCAGAGAAAAATGGACAGTATGAAGCCTGCCGTATTTTTTATCAGGAAATTGAAAAGATCGTGGAAGGCAGCAGAAGAGGAGTCCCTGAGTTCTATGTGGTCGTACATGGAGATGAAAACCAGAAAAGTTTTATTCTGTTAAATGGAGAAGAACAGATGCGGAAGATTTTCTGTGTCAGGTCCTTGGGATACCGCCATGAAGAATTTAAAGAGTTCTATCGAAGACTTCGCTGGGAAGTTCCCGGTAAAGTCCGGATTGTAGGTACAAAATATCAGACCGTGTGGGATATGAAACAATCGCATAAGGGATGGATGTTTTTTGTTTGTGCAGGGGCGGTATATCTAATCCTAGAGGTCTGTTTGAATCTGGGGATTTTGTAAGGAGGGCAACATGATGAGATGGTATACGGCTGTGGGGGTAAAAATGGAACATCCGGGAGGGCTGTTTTGTGTACAGGTTGGAACGGAGAACAAAATATTATCCGGTATGGAAATCTTTATTTGGAATGCGCTGCTTTGGTCATTCGTGGAAGAAACACAGATTTACGGGAGGATGGTACAGTTGTTAAAGGCTGTATTTCCGGAAAAGGATCTGGATGGGAAAACAGGAAAGGATGAATTTAACTTCTGCTTCCGGAGGCTGATCACTAGGGGACTGATTACATTCTGTGAATGTGAAACAGAAAAAGAAGCAGCAGAAAACCTGCTGCAGAATGCGATAGTTGCAAGAGTGATGAGAAACAGCGGAGAACGTTTTTTGATGTTTTGTGAAAGCTTTGCCTGTGGCACACCTTTTTGGAAAGCACTAAGAGTATTCAAAAAAGAACCCATGGAAGAAAGGTACCGGCAATTTCTACTTAAAATAGAAAAATGCGGAGAGGTAAGGTATTACTTAGAAACCACAGAGCAGCCAAATGAAATACTGGAAATGCTGTCTCTTCTGTATCAGAAGAAAATACTGTTTATCCGTTCAGTAAAGGAGGTCACTATTGAAGCATAAGAAAAAAATGAACAGACGGGAACGTATTGCCGATTATATCAATCAGCGCATGGAAGGATTTTCAAAGGTTCCCAATGTACTGGCAGACAGAGCCCTGAAAATAGGCGCTCTGTCTTTTCTTGCTCTTTTTCTTGGAAGTTATATGGGAAGGCAGATGGATTCAGCAAGTTTTATTGCATGGTCAGTCGTTATGTGGCTGTCTGGAATCGGATATGCGTTCCATCTGCTATGGTGTGGGGAGAAAAAGGAATATGAGACAATCGAAGGAACGGTGTATGAGATAAAGGGAAAACGCATTCCCGGGCGTGTCTGTAAAGTGGGAATCCGTCTTTCTGACGGAAAACAGACTGTGTTACTGATGGATAAGAAACATCAGTTTACAATTGGGAAGAAATATCGGTTCTATTTTAACAAAAGAAAGCAGGGGGTTCTATTTGGAATCCAAAAGTTAGATGCTGCTTTAAATGTAGGCTCTTACTATGGGGCGGAAGAAATTGAGTAGGGCAAGGGGGAGTCAGGGCATGGTTCGAGTCCATGCCGCCCTGTTTCGTGTGGCGCCAACACGAGATAATAAGATTAGAAAAGGAGAAATGATTATGGCACAGAAAACAGGAACAGTCAAATGGTTCAGCGCAAGGAGAGGATATGGTTTTATCACAGATGAAAAGGGAAATGACTTTTTTGCACATTTCAGCGAAATCCAGACAGAGGGATTCCGGAAACTGAAAACAGGGCAGGCAGTTACCTTCCGGACAGAGGAAGATGACCAGGGAAGAGGACTTGCAAAAGAAATCTATCCGGCAGATTCCCAAGGAGACGAAGAATTGACTGATTCGGAAGGCATGTCGGAAGAAACATAAGAAGCACCTTAAAAAGAGCTGTGACTATATCTTGCGTCATGGCTCTTAAAAAAATGAATTTGAGCACAATATAGACACGACAAACATAGGGATGAACAAATTGTAAACAAATCTATATTCTTACGGCTTGAGTGATCTCAAAAATACTTTTCTATGTTAGTACTCAGTACAAGTAGCTATTTTTGCAAAATATAGCATGCCTTTTACACGTTTTGTAAGCGTTTGTTCACAGAAAAATTTACTCATACGTTTGTCGTGCAATTTATACAATAGAGATTGACATAGAAATGGTGAGGAGTATAAAATGATATTTGAATAAATCCTTTAAGAAATGAGTGAAATAAATGAGTGAAATAATTCTTGTGGTTGAAGATGATAAAAATATTTCTGACTTATTAGAAATATACTTAAAAAATGAGGGATATGATGTTATTACTACTTGTTCAACGGAAGAAGCTATGGAAAGTTGTATAAAGAAAAAGTTTGATTTAGCAATAATTGATGTTATGCTGCCAGGTAAAGATGGATTTTATTTATGTAGTGAACTTAGAAAACATCATAATTTTCCCATTATAATGCTAACAGCCAAAAGTGATGAAAGTAGCAAGATTACAGGATTAACTATGGGGGCAGATGATTATATTACAAAACCATTTTTGCCATTAGAAGTTATGGCCAGAGTAAAAGCACAGATAAGAAGATATAAAAAATATAATTTCCAAGAAGAAAAAGCAGAAGAAACTCTTTTAACTTATGTAGGAATAGAATTAAATGTTAAATCCAGAGAATGCTTTGTGAATAAAAAGTTAGTTTCTTTAACTCCGAGTGAGTTTGCGATATTGAGAGTTTTATTAGAAAAGCAGGGAGAGGTTATTGAATCAGAGAAATTGTTACAATTAGTTTGGAACAATGAATACTATGCAAAAAACAACAATACTATTACAGTTCATATACGACATTTGCGAGAAAAATTGGGTGATAAAACACAAAAACCTAAATATATAAAAACTGTGTGGGGGGTGGGATATAAAATTGGCTGAGAAAGTAAAAAAAAGATTAAAAGTACACTTGATCTTAACACTGATTGCATATAGTTTTACCGGATGGATTATTCTGATATTTATAGATTTTTATGGTTCAAAGTCTTCTTCCGTATTATTAAAGAATGCATTATTGCGTATTGATATAATAGGAATACTTTATATAATAATTGGATATATAATTATTTTTTTATGGTATTGGAACAAAATGTGTGGATATTTGGATCAGATTGTTTCAGGAATTGAAACGATATATAAACAAGATGATACGTTAATAGCACTTCCAGAACCTTTAAATGAAGTGGAAGGTTTTATGAATCGTATAAAAATGTCTGTAATGATTGCTAATAAGGCTGCTAAGGCAGAAGAAAATAAGAAAAATGAAATTGTAGCATATTTAGCACATGATATTAGAA
>NZ_JBBMEK010000101.1:0-10360 GCF_040096555.1 Coprococcus intestinihominis
CTCAGGCTACAATTTCAAGAGATATCCGTGAATTGCGTTTATCAAAGGTCAACAGCCATGACGGCAAGCAGAAATATGCGATTATGTCTGTCAAAGAGCGTGGATTGAACGACAAACTGAGCAAAGTCCTGAAAGAAGGCTATATTTCCAGTATGGAGGCTTCCAACCTGGTGGTTGTAAAAACAGCTACCGGTATGGCCATGGCTGTAGCAACGGCACTGGATGCTATGGAGCTTCCGGGCTTTGCGGGATGTATTGCCGGTGATGATACCGTGATGTGTGCCCTTCATTCCGGTGCGGATGTTGAGATGTTGTTAAATAGGATCAATAAAGTAGTCAATCAATAAAAGGCAGAGGTAGGAAATGCTTCAGAATATACATGTAAAAAACATGGCGCTCATTGATGAGGCGGATGTTGATTTCGGAGGTCATCTGAATATTCTTACAGGTGAGACAGGCGCCGGTAAGTCGATCATTATCGGTTCCATCAGTACAGCCCTCGGCGGTAAGGTCTCCAGAGATGTGATCAGGAAGGACGCGGAATATGCCCTTGTAGAATTGAATTTTAAAGTGAACAGTCCTCAGATTCTTGCAGAGCTCGAGAAAATGGAAATACCGGTGGATGGGGATGAGGTGGTCATCTCCAGGAGGATTACCGGCAGCCGGAGTGTGGCAAGAATTAATGGAGAACTGGTATCACTGCCTGTTCTCAGGCAGGCGGCGGCACTTTTGATTGATATTCACGGGCAGCATGAACATCAGTCTCTTTTACATAAGGATAAGCACCTGGCTATTTTGGATCAATTTTCCAGGGAAGAAATGGCATCCGTCAAAGATGCATTAAAAGACAGTTACAGGGAATATATGATATTGAAGAAAGAGATGGATGGGGCGATTACCGATGAGGGAAAACGTCTCAGTGAGATTTCTTTTTTGCAGTATCAGATTGAAGAAATAGAAAATGCGAATCTGCAGGATGGTGAAGAAGAGCAGCTGGATAAGGCTTTTCGCAAGATGAGCCATGCTCGGCAGATGATGGAGAGTGTGGCGGCGGCCCACGGCATGACCGGTTATGAAGGCGCTTCCTCAGCGGGAGACCTGGTGGGAAGAGCACTGAGAGAACTGTCTTCCGTTGAGAAATACGATGAGGCCATTGGCGGTCTGATCAGCATGCTGACAGATATCGACGGCCTTTTGAACGACTTTAACAGGGAACTGGCAGATTATGAATCCGGCCTCACTTTTGATGAATCTGTTTATCATGAGACAGAGGACCGGTTGAATCTGATCCAGCGTCTGAAGACCAAATACGGCAGCAGCATTGCTGAGATTCTTGCTCACCAGGCAGAGTGTCAGGAAGAACTGGAGAAGCTGGATGATTACGAGAACTATCTGTCCGGCCTTCGGATGAAGTTGGATCAGGCAGAGAAAGAACTTAAAGATTTGTCTGACAAGCTGACGACTATTCGAAGAGCCAATGCAGCTGTGCTTCAGGAAAGAATTAAAGCAGCACTGATTGATCTGAATTTTCTGGATGTCCGGTTTGAGATTCATTGTGAACCCCTGGGCCATTATACAGAGAATGGTCAGGACAGCATAGAATTTATGATTTCCACGAATCCGGGAGAAACAGTGAAACCTCTGGGTAAAGTAGCCAGCGGCGGTGAATTATCGCGAATTATGCTGGCGGTCAAATCTGTTCTGGCCGATGCGGATGCCATTGAGACATTGATTTTCGATGAGATTGATACCGGCATCAGCGGACGTACGGCACAGAAGGTTTCTGAGAAGATGGCCGTTATTGCCAGAAAGCACCAGGTGATCTGCATTACCCATCTGCCGCAGATTGCGGCTATGGCGGATGATCATTATGTTATTGAAAAATCTGCCATGGAGCAGCGTACCATCACAGAGATTTATCATTTATCTGATGATGCTTCTGTTGGTGAAATTGCACGTTTGCTGGGCGGTGTGGAAATTACGGATGCTGTTATGCAGAATGCCCGGGAAATGAAAAATCTGGCGCAGTCGAAAAAATAGATTAAATTGAAATTGTTCATCACATACTAACAGGGAACGGTCGAGAGATTATGTCCCTGTTTTTTATTTACGCGAGCAACGAGCCAAAGTCCGTGATTGCACGAGACCTTGGCGACTGCCGCGATAACTTGAGAAACTCGCGGAGCGTGTTTCTCATAGTTTTTATAGAAAGGTGTGTGGTGATGTGGAACGAATGAGAAAGTATCGTGTATGGCTGACGGCAGCATTGGTGATTAATCTGGTTGTTTTGTTTGGGTTTGTGATGAATTGTTATCAGACGAGAAAAAATGAAGTGGATCAGAAGCTGACGAAGGTGTCGGCGAATGTAGCCAGGCTGCGGTATGTGATGCCGGTGGGAATGCCGGTGGGGCTTTATATTCACACGAAGGGTGTGATGGTTCTGGGAACGGGAAAGGTGACAAACCTGGAGGATGATGTGCTGGAGCCGGCAAAGACGGTGTTTCGGGAGGGGGATTATATATTAAGTATAAACGGCACGACCCTTCGAAATACCAGTCAGGCGATGAGTCTGATCCAATCCTGTAAAGGGAAAATGCTCAGTTTTGAGGTACTTCGGGATGGAAAAAAGATCATGCTGACCATGAAACCGGTGGAAACAGCGGAAGATAGGTATAAGATTGGCGTATGGCTTCGGGATGACACGCAGGGAATTGGTACGATCACATATATTGATGCGGATCAGAATTTTGCAGCATTGGGACATGGCATTACGGATGTGGATACCGGAATTCTCATGGATATCAGTCATGGCATGGTCTATCAGTCTAATATTTTGTCGATTGTCAAGGGTTCCCAGGGAACACCTGGAGAAATTGTCGGCACTATCGACTATCAGAAAAAGAATCGCATTGGAACGATAAACGATAACAGCAGCTGCGGTATTTTCGGCACGGTGGATCGGGATTATCTGGCTTATGATCCGGAGAAAGCCGTACCTGTGGCCGATCCGGAGGAAGTGACAGAAGGTCCGGTACAAATTGTCTGTACAATGAACGGTGAGACAAATCGTTATTCGGCCGAAATTCGGAAGATTGACAAAAACAACAAAGATCACAAAAATTTTGTCCTGCAGATTACAGATGAACAGTTGCTGGAAAAAACAAACGGTATTCTGCAGGGGATGAGCGGCAGTCCAATTATTCAGAACGGCAAGCTGGTGGGCGCCGTGACCCACGTTCTGGTCAATGATCCGACCAGAGGGTACGGGATCTTTATCGAAAACATGCTGGAAGCGGCAGGATAAAAGATTTGACAGGGGAAGTTTGCCCCTGTCATTTTTAATAAATAGGATTTTTATATTTGACTCTGCCAAAAGGAAACTAACGGCAGAAACAAGGAAGCTTCGAGTCGGTTGCATATTTTTGTGGCCAGTGATACAGTAAAACCGCAATAATAAATCAATAAAAGGAAATGCTGACCCTAATACCAATCACTCGTGATTGGTAGTCCTATCCTTTCAAACATATAATTTGCAGGCACTGGAGTTGCATTTATATCGAAAATTTGATATCATATAAATGCTGAAAAAGCAAAAAGCCTTGAAAGCCATGGTATTCCGGCTTGTTATGCTTTGTTTCGATGCGGTGTGTGAATAATCCGCGGGAACGGCTATTCAGCAGACATTCATTAGACAGAAAATAATACAGGAGGTTTTCTTATGGACAGATTAAAAGGCAAAGTTGCTATTGTTACCGGCTCTACCAGTGGTATCGGCACCGGTATCGCAAAGGTTTTTGCAGCCGAAGGCGCTACGGTTGTTGTTTGTGGTCGCCGTGAGGCCAAGGGACAGAGTGTTGTGGATGCCATCAAGGCTGAGGGTGGTGAAGCTTCTTACCATTTCATGGACATCATGCAGGTGGAGAGCATCGAATCGCTGATCAAAGATACCGCTGAAAAGTATGGCAAGATCGACATTTTGGTTAATAATGCCGCCAATGTTGGCTTGAAGGATGGCCGTGTGGACGAGCTGACTCTGGATATGTGGGATGCTGTATTTTCTTCCGACCTGCGTGGCACCTTCTATGCGATCAAGTGCGTGATTCCCTATATGCAACAGAATAACGGTGGTTCTATCATCAACATCGGCTCCATGGCTTCCTGCGGCGGCGACCTGGGCTCCACAGCCTATGCTTGTGCAAAGGCCGGTGTGGATATGCTCACTCAGTCTACGGCACTGCAGTACGGCAAAGCCAATATCCGCTGCAACTGCGTGCGCCCCGGTCTCATTGTTACGCCCGACAATGAGGCAAAAGTTCCTCAGGTTTTGAAAGATATCTTCCTGAATAACATCATGGTTTCCCGTTATGGCTGCCCTGAGGATATCGCCAATATGTGCTTGTATCTGGGTTCCGATGAAAGCACATTCTTCACCGGACAAGTTGTCACTGTTGACGGCGGCCTGAATAGCCATGTTTCTACCGTTGGCGAGTTTAAGAAGATGGCGACTCGTACCTGGTAATTTGCCAGCTTGATGTCGTAAGTTTGCATGCGGTGCAAAGCTGTGTCGCAGCATAAGCCATTTTTCACAAGAAAATGTTGTCCATAATGACAATCACTCGTGGGCGGCAGCCCTGTGATTCAGAATGGAAAGCTGGTAGGGGCTGTCACCCATGTCTTTGTCAATGAGCCTACTAAAGGATATGGCATTTTTGCCGAAAATATGCAGAATGCTGAAGAATAAATGTAAAACGGATAATCTATATTTCTGTGGGGACAAATGAATTTTGCTATTATTATTGGTTATAGTGATGTTTTTAGTATAACAGAAAAATATAGAGAAATCAGCGACTATCAATGGCGATATCGGGGCCGGATAGTCGCTTTTTTGCGTTGTAAAAAGATTATGGGCAGCAAATGTTGAAAAACAGCAGGGAAAGGAGATCTGAACAATGTATCGTGTCATGTTAGAGGCATTTGTCCGGTCGATTATGGAAAAAATGGGGGTTTCGGAGCCAGAGGCCCATCGACTGATTATTAAAACTGATAAGTACCGGGCAGATTACTACAAATATTATACAGGCGGGCATGAATGGACAAATCCCATCAATTATGATCTGACTTTAAACAGTGACAGGATCGGGCGTGATGAATGTGTCAATCTGCTGAACTGGTATTGTAAAGAAAAATTTCATCTGTAAGTAAAGAGGGGGAAAATCGTCTTAAAAATCAGTAGAGTGGATTTATTATGGCAAAGGAATCTTCTGCTAACTGGCAAAGGTATCCATAATATGGTAGAATAATTTTGTAGCTGATGATTCAGGCCTGAAGATGTTGTTGGTCATCAGGCCTTGAAAGTCTGTGAAGGAGGAACTGCCTATGGCTCAAAACCTGATTTTATTTGCAATTGTTTTATTTTTATGTTTGATGGCCGAGAAGCTGTCAGGAAAAGTCGGCATGCCGGCGTTGATTCTGTTTATGGGTGTGGGGATGCTGTTTGGCAGTGACGGTATTCTTCGGATTGCCTTTGATGATTATGGATTGGCACAGAATATCTGCCTTATCGCCCTCTGTTTTATCATGTTTTACGGCGGTTTCAATATGAAATGGAGCGCAGCAAGACCAGTGGCCGTCAAAGCCATCTGTCTTTCTACTATTGGTGTTGTTGTGACAGCCGGCCTGACAGCGGTATTCTGCTTGGTGGTTTTGAAGTTTGATTTCGTCGATGCCTTCCTGATGGGGGCTGTGTTATCATCAACGGATGCAGCCAGCGTCTTCTCAGTATTGCGAACGAAAAAACTGAATTTAAAGGATGGTACGGCGTCTATTCTTGAGATGGAGAGCGGCAGTAACGACCCGGTGGCTTATCTTTTGACAATGATCGGTATCATGATGAAAACAGGCGGAAGTCTCAGTTCCCTGCCCTATATGATTTTTGCCCAGGTGGTGTTCGGTTTGGCTATCGGCGCAGCGGCTGCTTCCCTTGGCATTCTTTTACTGAAAAAGGGAACGATGCAGGCAGCAGGCATGGATATGATCCTTGTGATCGCCCTGGTGATGATTGCCTTCGGTTTATCTGAGGCCATCGGCGGCAATGCATTTCTGACGGTTTATCTTATGGGTATATTGCTGGGAAACAGCAATATCAGAGGCAAAGAAACGCTGATCCCGTTTTTTGACGGAATGACCGGTCTGGCTCAGATTGTTCTGTTCTTCTTGCTGGGGCTTTTGTCCTTCCCGCACAAGCTGCCGCAGATTTTCTTTGTATCCCTGGCGATTGCCATCGTACTGACGGTGATCATCCGTCCGGTTACGGTATTTCTGATTATGAAGCCTTTTAAATGCAGCAGCAGGCAGTGCCTGATGATCTCCTGGGCAGGGCTTCGAGGTGCGGCTTCCATCGTGTTTGCTATTATGGTGATCGCAGCAAGTTCGTCATCATCAGATACATTGTTTCATACAGTATTTATGGTGGCTCTTTTATCCGTTGCCATACAGGGAACTTTGCTGCCATTTGTAGCAGAGAAGCTGAAGATGGTGGATGACAGCTGCGATGTCCGTATGACTTTTAATGATTATAAGGAAGCATCAGAAATTACCATGATGCAGATGGAAATCCCGGAGGGACATAACTGGGAGAATCGTCTGGTGAAAGATGTCAGCATGCCTACAGGTTCATTGGCTGTGATGATCAAACGTCATGGAGAAACATTGATTCCCGGTGGTGATACAAGGATACTGGCAGGCGATACCATTGTTCTCAGTGTTCCGGCCTATGAGTCCGGCGGTCAGGAACATCTTGAGGAGCAGGAGATTACCCCAAAGCATCGCTGGTGCAATAAAACCATTGCGGAGCTGATGCTTCCTCACGGAACGCTGATCGTACTGGTGCGCCGGGATAATGAAAATATCATCCCAAATGGGCAGACAGAGATTCTGGAAGGGGATCATGTGGTGATCTACCGATAAGTGGGATACATGGATCATTGAATCTTGAAAGGAAATAGAATAGATGATAAAGAATATTGTTTTTGATATGGGGAATGTTCTTGTGGCTTATGATGGCCGCAAGGTATGTAAACATTACATAAAGGATAAAAAGGACAGGAAACGCGTATTTACGGCAATTTTTCAGTCACCGGAATGGGTTTATCTGGACATGGGCATGATTCCGGAAGAACAGGCTGTTGACCAGATGTGTGCCCGTCTGCCGAAGCGGCTTCATGAAGCGGCAAGACTGTGTATGCGGGATTGGCATCTCTATAATATGAAGCCCATCAAAGCAATGATTCCAGTCATCCAGGACCTGAAAGCGCGTGGTTTCAAACTGTATATCTGCTCCAATGCCTCCCTGCGTCTGCCGATGTGCTATCAGGAACTGCTGCCGGAAGTTGACAGCTTCGACGGCATCCTTTTCTCAGCAGAAGAAAAACTGTTAAAGCCGCAGAAAGAAATCTATGAGCGTTTATTTGAAAAATTCAACATTAAACCGGAAGAAAGCTACTTCATTGATGACCTTCAGCTCAACATCGACGGCGCCGCAGCCTGCGGCATGAAAGGCTACTGCTTTGCAGACGGAAACGTAGAAAAACTGCAGAAAGCCCTGGAAAGCCTCAATAAAGACAGTTAATAGATCGAATGCCGTTAAGATTCGGGCTTATATTTTGTGCTGATGGCAAGATTGATTTTGAAAAAAATAACGGGACGGCGTTTATATATTTTGGATTGAGTGCAATCAGGCAATAAAAATAGAATCCCGCAGGATTAATTCGGTCCCAGGTGCTTCAACGCCTGTCGGTACTTAGACAGTGTTTTATACTGTCTTATGTACCGCTACTGGCGTTGGCAGTGCAAACGTGCCTGGGATGAATTAATCCTGCGGGATTCTGTAATTAAAAGACCGGGATTGCACACATCTTAATATTTAGAGCGCCGTCCCCTTTGTTTTATTCAAACACAATCTTGCTGTATTTTTTCTTGCCGCGTCGTACGATAAAGTCTTCTTTCATGATGTCTTCCGGCGTGTAAGCTGCTTTAAAATCAGTAACTTTTTCACCATTGACGGTAACACCGCCCTGCTGAACATTACGTCTTGCTTCGGAACGTGTCGGGCAGAGGCCTGCAGCTACAAGGATACCGAGGATATCGATGCTGCCGTCTCTTAAATCAGCTTCTGTCAGTGTTGTGGTTGGCATATCAGCAGCGCTTCCCGCTGAGAACAGTGCACGGGCACTTTCCTGAGCCTTTGTGGCTTCTTCTTCACCGTGAACAAGCTTAGTCAGTTCAAAAGCGAGGATTTCCTTAGCCTGATTTAACTGGCTGCCTTCCCATTTATCCATCTCGTCAATCTGTTCAAGCGGCAGGAAAGTCAGCATACGCAGACATTTCAGAACATCTGCATCGCCGACATTTCTCCAGTACTGATAGAAGTCGAATGGAGATGTCTTATTAGGGTCAAGCCATACAGCACCGGACTGAGTCTTGCCCATCTTTTTGCCTTCTGAATTCAGAAGCAGCGTAATTGTCATAGCAGATGCATTCTTGCCGAGCTTACGGCGAATCAGTTCTGTACCTCCCAGCATGTTGGACCACTGATCGTCACCGCCGAACTGCAGATTACAGCCGTATCTTTGGAATAACTCATAGAAATCGTAGCTCTGCATGATCATGTAGTTAAATTCCAGGAAGCTTAATCCGCGTTCCATACGCTGTTTGTAGCATTCAGCTGTCAGCATACGGTTAACGGAGAAGTGGGCGCCTACGTCACGAAGCAGCTCGATGTAGTTTAAGTTCATCAGCCAGTCAGCATTGTTGACCATCAGTGCTTTGCCGTCTGAAAAGTCAATGAAACGGGACATCTGTTTCTTGAAACAGTCAACATTGTGCTGGATGGTTTCAGGTGTCATCATCTGACGCATATCTGTACGGCCGGATGGGTCACCGATCATAGCTGTACCGCCGCCGATTAAGGCGATTGGACGGTTGCCTGCCATCTGCAGACGTTTCATCAGGCAAAGTGCCATGAAATGGCCGACATGAAGACTGTCAGCGGTCGGGTCAAAACCGATGTAGAAAGTTGCCTTTCCGTTGTTGATCAGTTCCTTGATTTCTTCTTCATCTGTAACCTGGGCGATCAGGCCTCTGGCTACCAGTTCATCATATAAAGTCATGAGAAGTTCTCCTTTCAAAATTGTATGAAATAAAAAAACCCCGTCCTGTATAAGGACGAGGAATAACTCGCGGTACCACCTTAATTGAACAGCTATTCGCATAACTGTACTCATCAAGTATCTGTCAATACTTGTGCATACTAACGGTTGCATTCCGTCGCAGCCTACTTGGAATCGTTCGGTGCGCAGCTTGTGAAGGTATTCAGCGATAGCTTCCCCTCTGCCTTCCACCAACCGGCAGCTCTCTGGATGTTCCACTATGGCTTACTTATTTCAGTCATTGCCTTTAAAATATCTGTTTAACATTATAAAGCATAAAAAGTTTTTGTCAATACTATTTTGGAGGAGATTTTATATTGAACAGTTACGATAAGTTATAATAAAAAAGTGAATCGGACTATTTGGCCAGGTTCAATCCCAGATATAGCATTACCGCATCCTTGAATGCTCTTGGATTCAGCCCGGATTTCCTGAAAATATGATTCAGTTTATATTGCAGTGTATTTTTGTGTATAAAAAGTTGTCGGCTTGTCCCGGACAGGGACATATCATTTTCAAAGTAAGCAGTGAGAAGATGACGTTCGTTTTCATCCAGAGTGGATAAAGTCTTGGTGAGAAATTCGGCTTTTTCCAGTGGATTCAGCCCGGAGAAAATAAGCTCAAGGCCAAGATCATCAAAGAAAATATATCCCTCCGTCTGAGCTGTAAAATGTTTCATGGCGGTAACAGCTGTCTGATAGGAATCACACAATTGATAGACAGAGGTCATTTTTCCGATCGTCATTTTCAGGGATGTCTGATGATCCTTTGCAAAGCGTTCCAGAATATATGCGTTGTGTTCCAATTGTGACGGCAAAACGACAGCAGTATATTCATTCGGATAGTAAAAGGTATACAGTTTTATAGAAAGCATTTCAAAAAACTGATGGATTTTCTGTTCCAGCAGAGAAAGATTGTCGGAAGGACTTTCAGCAGCTGCACGCATCAGCAGGATCCGGTATTTTTGGGTAATATTGATGCCACATTCTTTCAGACATGCATTAAGATAATCCATGTTGGCAGAAGTGTGGTGAATCAGTGCTTCCATAGCGAAATGACGCTTGTCTGCCTGATTGCGGCTGATGGTGTTCAGTTCCCGTTCACGGATCAGCAGATGTGTGATGCGCTCCGCCAGATGGGCATATTTGCGGACT
>NZ_JBBMEK010000102.1:0-10223 GCF_040096555.1 Coprococcus intestinihominis
ACTACCAATCTCTGGGACTGGCTGCATAGGCAGTGATATCTTTGAGATAAATGTGTCAACCAATATTGACAATATCACTCTACGATACCGGCGTGAGCGCCGAATACGGAGATCAGCTCATCACCCTCTCTACCTGTGAATACAGCCGCACCAACGGCAGAATGGTTGTTGTGGCAAAATGGATTACGCCGTCCCCTGGGGAGGTGGACGGCGATGCCTGAGATTAAAACACGGGATGTTGTCAAAGGCACGATTAAGACATTGGACAGAGCGGCGGTAGCCGGGGAGCGTATGAAGCAGGCGTATGTCCGCACTAAGGACAAAGCCGAGCATGGCGTGTACGCTGCGGAGAGCGCACCGGAGGAATACGCGGCAGATCGTGTTTCAGGCGGTGTGGAAACCGCCGCTTATGAGGCCGCCCACCAGCTTGATAAGCGGGGACGCAAAGCGGTAAAAACCACAAAGGACAATGTTGCCGCTGTCCGGGAGCAGATGGAACAGAAAAGGGCTGACCAGCCGAAAAGAGCAGCGCAGAAACAGGCTGAAAAGCAAGCAGGAAAACGGGCCGGGAGGAAACCTGCAGATACTGTCCGCAGCCCCTCCCCTGTTTCTCAGTCCCCTACCCCAACCAGTTCAGCGGATACTGTCGGATCACCCCTCAAAACCACCTATCGGGGACCTTCAGCAATCAATGCCGCAGACCGTGGCCGCAAAGGTATCAGGCAGACGGCAAAATCCACCGGAAAAGCCACGGTAAAATCCGCAAAGGGTACGGTCAAAACGATCCAGCGTTTCATCAAGACGGCGGAACAGACAGCCCGCACCACCGTGAAAACCACCCAGGTCACGGTACAGGCGGCACAAAAATCCGCCCAGACCGCTGCAAAAGCCTCTTACCGGGCGGCGCAGGCGGCAAAGGCCGCAGCCAGAAAAAGCGCAGAAGCCGCGAAAGCCACGGCCAAAGCCACTGTCTCCGCAGTTAAGGCGATCATCGCCGGTACAAAGGCGCTGATTACCGCTCTGTTGGCTGGGGGCTGGATTGCCGTGGTGATTATCCTGATCATTGTGTTGCTGGGCTGTGCGGTTTCCCTGTTCGGCGGCGGGAGCAGCAGTAATTCCTATACCCCTGTCAGCGCCGAGGTGGAAGCCTACGAACCTTTGATCCGGCAATATGCCGCGCAGCACGGTATCCCCGAATATGTGGAGCTGATCAAAGCGGTCATGATGCAGGAATCCGGAGGCCGGGGGAATGACCCCATGCAGGCGTCAGAGTGCGGCTATAACACCCGCTATCCTAACAGCCCCAACGGGATCACCGACCCGGAATATTCCATTGACGTGGGCATCCAGAATCTGGCCGCCTGCCTCAGCGCCGCCGAGGTGGAAAATCCCATTGACATGGAGCATATCAAGCTGGCCTTGCAGGGCTATAACTTTGGCAATGGTTATATCTCCTGGGCAAAGAGCAATTACGGCGGCTATTCCTATGCCAACGCCGTGGAGTTCTCCACCACCCAGGCAGAACGGCTGGGCTGGAGCAGCTACGGCGATACCCAGTATGTCAACCATGTGCTGCACTATTATCCCTACGGGCGAGCCTTCACCAGCGGCGGAAATCAGGCCATTGTGGAGGTTGCCCTGACCCAGCTCGACAATGAGGGCGGTGAACCCTATTGGTCCTGGTACGGCTTTGACAGCCGGGTGGAATGGTGTGCCTGTTTCGTCAGCTGGTGTGCCGATCAATGCGGATATATCGACAGCGGCATCATCCCGAAGTTTTCCCTTGTTTCGGATGGTGTTGCCTGGTTTAGCGGCAACGACCAATGGCAGGATCGGAGCTATGAGCCATCCGCGGGCGACCTCATCTTTTTCGATTGGGATAGCGACGGTTCACCTGACCATGTGGGTATTGTGGAGAAGTGCGAAAACGGTATTGTCTACACTGTGGAGGGAAATTCCGGCGATGCCTGCAAACAACATCAATATGCGGTTGGGAGCAGCTCTGTTTACGGTTATGGTATGCCAGCTTATTAAAATGGCAGCCTCGGTTTGAGGCTGCTTACATATTTGATTTCTGAAAAACTGGCATTGCTTACTTGCTTTTCTTCGGATATTCGTATACAATGTACTCTGTGAGATTTTATTTGTGCGGAGGTGCGATATGGGCGGGATAAAAGGCTATATCTCCATACGGGAAGCGTCCTACCGCTGGGGCGTATCAGAGCGGCGGGTCAATCAATACTGTGCCGATGGGCGCATCCCCGGCGCGTCCCGCTTTGGTCGATCCTGGGCAATCCCGGAGGACGCCAAAAAGCCGGCTGACCCGCGCATAGAAAAACGCGGAGGGAGGCGGCAGACATGATTTCCGATGAAATATTATACCGGCGTTATCTGGACGGCGAGGACAAGGCCGTCGACACGCTGGTTGAAAAGTACGGCGATACGCTGACGCTCTACATAAACGGCTATCTGAAAGACATTCACGAGGCCGAGGACTTGATGATCGAAGCCTTTTCCCAGCTCTTTGCAAAGGAACGCCCGATTGAGGACGAGGGCAGCTTTAAGGCGTATTTATATAAAACCGCCCGCAACCTTGCCCTGCGGCACAAGCAGAAACACCGCATCCGCTTCCTGCGCTTCGACGAGCTGATCTTTGAACTCAAAAGCGACACGCTGGCAGATACGGAGCTTCTTCGCAGCGAGCGTGACCGGCAGCTTTACGCCGCAATGGAAAAGCTGAAGGCAGAGTACCGGGAAGCCCTGTACCTTGTCTACTTTGAGAATATGAGTTACCGGGACGCGGCGGCGGTTATGGCGCAGACCGAGAAGCAGATTTCCAATCTGGTTTATCGGGGGAAGCAAAGCCTCAAAACGATTTTAGAGCAGGAGGGATTTACCTATGCGGACGAATGAGGACCGGACCCGTCTGATTCACAAACGGACGGCAGAAATAAAACGGGAAAACCAGAAAAAGAAACAGCGTCGGCTGGACGCGGCCTGCATAGCTGCCTGTCTGCTGCTGGTGGTCGGCATCGGCGCGTGGATGCCCGGCCTGATGGCGGGTGTCTCCGAAAGCGGCGTAAGCCATGCTTCGGGCGCGGCAAGCCTTGTGGGAAGCCATGCGGCGCTGGGCTATATCCTGATGGGACTTCTGGCCTTTTTGCTGGGCGTGTGCGTGACGGTGCTTTTGTACCGTCTGCGCCGCAGGAAGGAACGCAGGCAGCGGGAGGACAGGGACGATGAACTTTGAAATCATTGACAATCTTTTTCAGGTGACGGTCCTGGCCTGTGCCGCGCTGGTGGCTGTGGTTCATCTGTTCCGGCACAAAGACCGCCGCTGCCTGATCCTCGCCCTTGCTTATGCCTGCTTTTTCATGGGAACGCTGTATTATGTGCTGCACCTCGCTATCACCGGCAACACTCCGCATGTGTTCTATGTGGCGGAAATATCCTGGATCGCGTCGTGGTTTTTCTTCCTTTCGCTCCAAATTGTGCGGACGGAGGGCATGAAACTTTGCGTTTTGCCCGTCCCCGCTGTATGTGCGGGTTTGATTGCGGCGTCTATCCTGATCTTCCGGTTCATGGCGTCCTATCTGGTGTCGGGGCTGTTCGCGGTTCCGGTGAGTGCAGTTGCGTATCTGTCCCTGTTCCGGCTGCAAAGAGGTACGGCGCACCGGCGGACGGATGTCTGCTTTGCCGTCTGCACCGCGCTGCAGGTGGGCCTCTTTTTTGTGTCTGCGTTCATGGAGGATTTTACAAGGTTCAATCTCTACTTCGCCGTGGACATTATGCTGACGCTCTCCCTTGTGGCGCTGCTGATCCTTAATCTGCGGGAGGTGGCGGAGAAATGACCTATATCGAAAATATCTTTATCTGTCTTGCCATTCCGCTGATTTTGTCCCTGTTCTTCACGAAAGGCCGCGCCCGCAGCTTTACGCTGTTTCTCACCATCGGCATGGGCGTTTGTCTGCTGGGTGCCTACGTCAGCAGCTTTTTCGTGGGGTATTACGGCGTGGATACCACAGTTGCCGCCATTGAGATCACGCCGGTCTGCGAGGAAGTGATGAAGCTGCTGCCGCTGCTGTTCTACTTTCTGATCTTCGAGCCGGAGCCAAAAGAGCTGCCGTCTGCGGCCATCGCTATTGCCGTGGGCTTTGCTACCTTTGAAAACGTGTGTTACCTGACGGAGAACGGTGCGGAGGACTTTACCCTTCTGCTCATTCGCGGGATCTCCGCCGGTGCGATTCACATCCTCTGTGGGATTTTGACGGGCTTTGGTATTTCCTATGTGTTCCGACGCCGCTGGCTTGCGATGACCGGCACAGCGGGCATCCTCGGAGCCTGCACCGGCTTTCACGCCATCTATAACCTGCTCATTACGGCGGACAGCCCGTGGAACATAACGGGCTACCTGTTCCCGTCGCTGCTGATCGCCTGTCTGTTCGTGGTAAAGCGGTCCTTGCCAAACCTGAATATTCATTTGAAATAATACGCTGACTCGCGCATGGAGCCGTCCCAAATCGGGGCGGCTCCAATTTTTTTGAAAATTTTTTGAAAAAATTTTGATTTTGGGTGAGAGGATTTCTGATTTTTTGTATTTAGGATAGAAGAGGGGTGCAAAAGACGCCCCGATGACGAAACGCGAAAGGAGGTTTTGATTATGACCGGTAGGACGGAAATCCGGGTGCGGGAGATCCGCCGCAGGACGCGGCGGTACAGGCGGCGGCGTGAAAACCGTGAGCTTTTTTCTCTTACAGCGTTTGGCCTGTTTCTCCTTGCCGGTATCAGTGTTCTCCTGCATGGCGTACAGGCGCCGGGCGTCTCCGCTGTGGCGGAGGGCTACGGCTCGGTGCTGCTGCGGGAGGATGCGGGCGCGTACATCGTGGTCGGCATCGCCGCCTTTGTGGTAGGCGTGACGCTGACCGTGATCTGCATCCGGCTCAAAAAGAAAAAAACAAACCGCACGGAAGATGCGGGAGAAAGTGAGGAGCAAACATGAAAAAACGAATACTCAGCATCCTGCTGATCTGCTGCATGGTGCTGACAATGCTGCCCGCAACGGCCCTTGCCGAAGAAAGCGGGCAGACAGGCGGCGGCGTTACCGCAAGCGGCCTGTGTGAACACCACCCGGCGCACGATGACGAGTGCGGCTATACCGAGGGGACGGCAGGGACGCCGTGCAGCCATGAGCATACGGACGATTGCTATACGGAAGTAACCGACTGTGTCCATGAGCATACGGAGGACTGCTACCCCCAGAACAGCGTATCAGGCAACAATGCTACCTCGTCCAATGCGGACGAGCCTACCGAGTGTACCCATGTGTGCAGCGAGGAAAGCGGCTGTATCACAAAGCAATTAAACTGCCAGCATGAGCATGACGAGGACTGCGGCTATACCCCCGCCACGGCGGGAACGCCCTGCGGCTACGTCTGCGAGATATGCGGCGCAGAGGATAATTCGGCGGAAGCTATGACCGTAGAGCGCGTACAGGCCATGATCGATGCGCTTCCCGACGCGGAGGAAATCACGGAGGACAACGCGGAGGAAGTGACGGCCCAACTGGAAGCCGTTGACGAGGCAAAGGCGGAGCTGACGGACGAGGAAATCGACGAGCTGGACATTACCCGCTACATGGCGGCGGCTGCCGCACTGGGTTCGCTGGCCGCGCCTATGCTGCCGGCAAATGCTGCGCCTGCCGAGCAATTCAACCTCACCCCCGGCGAAACCTACTGGTTCGACCTGTCCGGAGCGAACATTCCGGACAACAAGAACGGCAGCTTGCCGGACGATTCCCTTCATTGGGTGCCCTTCACCTACGTGGGCACCGTGAACGCCTATGTGCTGAAAAGCCGTTCTGCCAACAACAACACCGCAAGAGGCGATTCAGCGAATGCGGCCGGCAGTACAGATCCCAGCAATCCGATTGGCTACACCTATGACCACAGCCTGTTCATTGCGGACTACAACGTGACCAGTAGTGCCAACTGGAATAACCTGAATGGGAGGAACCTGATTTTCGGCACGGCCTACACCAGCGGCGGCGTGGACTACACCCTCCGCGTGCCCTCGGCGGGGAGTGGTAGCACCGGCTCTATGGACAGTGAGCGTGGAACTCCGCTGAACAACGAGTGGGACGCGATTTTGGACAAAGCGAACCAAAGCTATCAGGATAACACGGTCGGTTATATCAAAAACTGGAACGGTATGTATTCCTGGGGGCAGGATACCCGGGATGGTCTCGATCCTGAATGGTACCGTGCGAAGCGCGGGTCCTTTACAGTCCGCTCCTGGCAGTTTGACCTGCTGTCTATGAGCGTCGGTTTCCGTCCCGTGCTTGAACTCCCATCCTCTGACACCCTGGGTTCTGACGGCCTGGCGACTGTCACGCTGGACCTGAACGACGGCAAGCTGGGCGACAGCGCAGATAATATTCAAATCATTGTCAAGAACGGCGCGGCCTTTACCGCTCCTGCGTCCGACGGTCTGACCCGTCCCGACGGCGACACAGGCGATTATTTTAAGTGGCTTGGCAGCGATGGCAACCTTTACGCCCCCGGCGACAGCGTTCCGGCAGGCGTTACCACTCTGACGGCACAATGGAGCCTTGCCGAGCAATTCAACCTCACCCCCGGCGGAACATACTGGTTTGACCTCTCCGGCGAAAATATTCCCGGCACGGTAAACAGCTCAGTGCCGGACACCACCCTGCACTATGTTCCCTTTACCTACGCCGGAACGGTGGACGCCTATGTGCTGAACAGCAGCTCGAGCGGGCAAACAGGAGCGGCAGAGGCCGCTTCGCAAACGACTGACGAAAGCGGACAATACGGCTACATCTACCCCCACAGCCTGTTTGTGGCGGATTATGCCGTGATGCACACCGTAAGCTGGAATGAACTGAACACCGCCGGCCTGATTTTCGGCAAGAGCTATACCGGCGGCAGCGTGGCCTATACCCTGCGTGCGCCGTCTATGGGAAGTTGGTATACCGGTTCAGGCGATTCAGCGCGCGGTACGCCCCAAAGCAATGAGTGGGACGCGGTGCTGGACAAGAACAGCGGCTACATCAAAAACTGGAATGGCATAGATTCGTGGGGGCAGGACACAGATAGTAGCAGCCCGGCGTCTCGTGTGCGCCGTGGGTACCTTTCGGCCCGCAGCTGGAATTACCACTATGCTACGTACCAGCGCGCGTACGTCGGTTTCCGCCCCGTCCTTGAAGTCCTGAACACTGACGCACTGGGCCCTGACGGGCTGGAAGTGGTCACGCTTGATTTGAACGGCGGCAAGCTGGGCGGCAGCGCCGATGATATTCAGATCATTGTCAAGAACGGCGCGGCCTTTACCGCTCCCGCGTCCGACGGTCTGACCCGTCCCGATGGCGACACAGGTAGCTTCTTCATCTGGAAGGGCAGCAACGGTAATCTCTACGCCCCCGGCGACAGCGTTCCGGCAGGCGTTACCACTCTGACGGCACAATGGACGCCTGCCGAGCAATTCAACCTCACCCCCGGTGGGACGTACTGGTTTGACCTCTCCGGCGAAAATATTCCCGGCACGGTAAACACCGGAAACAGTTATGGAGCGGTTTCCGTGCCGGACACCACCCTGCACTATGTTCCCTTTACCTACGCCGGGACGGTGGACGCCTATAAGCTCACATCGGCAATGGCGACTACGGTGGACTACGCAACGCAGAACAAATACCCCCACAGCCTGTTTGTGGCGGATTATCCCGTGACGCATACTGTAAGCTGGGATGAACTGAACACCGCCGGCCTGATTTTCGGCAAGAGCTATACCGGCAGCAGCGTGGACTATACCCTGCGCGCGCCGTCTATGGGAAGTGGGCGTACCGGTTTAGGCGATTCAGAGCGCGGGACGCCCCAAAGCAATGAGTGGGACGCGGTGCTGGATAAGAACAGCGGTTATATCGAAAACTGGGGCGGCATGTGTTCGAAGGGGCAGGACACAGTAAGTAACTACTTGCACTGTCGTGCGGTTCGAGGGTTTACCTCGGCCCGCCGCTTTGCCGAGTACGTTGCTACCGCTCGGTACGACAATGCCGGTTTTCGCCCCGTCCTTGAAGTCCTGAACACTGACACACTGGGCTCTGACGGACTGAAAGCGGTCACGCTTGATTTGAACGGCGGCAAGCTGGGCGGCAGCACAGAAAATATTCAGATCGTTGTCAAGAACGGCGCGGCCTTTACCGCTCCCGCGTCCGACGGTCTGACCCGTCCCGATGGCGACACAGGCGATTATTTTAAGTGGCTTGGCAGCGATGGCAACCTTTACGCCCCCGGCGACAGCGTTCCGGCAGGCGTTACCACTCTGACGGCACAATGGATGCCTGCCGAGCAATTCAACCTTACCCCCGGCGGGACATACTGGTTTGACCTCTCCGGTGAAAATATTCCCGGCACGGTAAACACCGGAAACAGTGATGGAGCGGTTTCCGTGCCGGACACCACCCTGCACTATGTTCCCTTTACCTACGCCGGAACGGTGGAGGCCTATAAGCTCACATCGGCAATAGAAACTACGGAGGACTACGCGGAACAGAACAAATACCCCCACAGCCTGTTTGTGGCGGATTATGCCGTGACGCACACCGTAAGCTGGAATGAACTGAACACCGCCGGCCTGATTTTCGGCAAGAGCTATACCGGCGGCAGTGTGGACTATACCCTGCGCGCGCCGTCTGTGGGAAGTTGGTATACCGGTTTAGGCGATTCAGCGCGCGGTACGCCCCAAAGCAATGAGTGGGACGCGGTGCTGGACAAGAACAGCGGCTACATCAAAAACTGGAACGACATGTATTCGCAGGGGCAGGACACAAGTATCAGCTCGTCGAATTGTGCGATTCGGGGGTGTTCCCCGGCCCGTTACTGGATCGACGGCCATGCTACCTATCAGCACGTGTCTGTCGGTTTTCGCCCCGTCCTTGAAGTCCTGAACACTGACACACTGGGTTCTGACGGACTGAAAGCAGTCACGCTTGATTTGAACGGCGGCAAGCTGGGCGGCAGCACCGATGATATTCAGATCATTGTCAAGAACGGTGCGGCCTTTACCGCCCCTGCGTCCGACGGTCTGACTGCGCCGCAGGTTGGATATAGTGCGCAATGGCAGGACAGTGACGGCAACCTTTACGCCCCCGGCGACAGCGTTCCGGCAGGCGTTACCACTCTGACGGCACAATGGATGCCCGATACCTACACGGTCACTCTTCACCTCAATGACGGCACCATTGGCAACGGCAAGAATGTGACCGAATACACCTACGGCACAGGGGCAACCCTGCCGACAGCAGATGATATAACCCGCGCTGGCCACACCTTTGAGGGCTGGTATGAGGACGAGAATTTTTCCGGTTCCCCTGTCACGGAGATCAGCGCCACCGACACGGGCAAAAAAGAGTTTTACGCAAAGTGGACGCTGAATACTTACACGGTCACCTTTGACAGCCAGGGCGGAAGCAAGGTGGACAGCCAGACTGTCAGCCACGGCGGCACGGTAACCGAACCCACTGCTCCCACCTACGAGGGCTACACCTTTGGCGGCTGGTACACTGAAGCGGGTTGCACCACAGAGTATGATTTCACCACCGCCGTCACCGAGAGCCTGACGCTCTACGCAAAGTGGAAAGATGTTACCTGCCCGACAGGCGAAATTACGGTTGACAAAAGCAAATGGAATACGTTCTTTAACAACATTACCTTTGGTTTGTTCTTTAAGGATACACAGAAA
This sequence comes from Coprococcus intestinihominis, assembly GCF_040096555.1. Lineage (NCBI taxonomy): Bacteria > Bacillati > Bacillota > Clostridia > Lachnospirales > Lachnospiraceae > Coprococcus > Coprococcus intestinihominis. The sequence continues at coordinate 9,757 of NZ_JBBMEK010000102.1, forward strand.
GTGACGATCACGGCAAGCGACAACAGCGGTGATAATGTTACCATTACCTATTTGTTAAGCGACAAGGAGCTTACCGTTGACGAAGTGAACGTCAGCGTATTTACTGCATACACGGGTGCGTTTTACATTGAACCGAATAACGAATATGTGATCTACGCAAAGCTGACCGATAGCTCCGGTAACATCTGCTATATCAATTCCAACGGCGTTGTGCTGGATAATGTTGATCCTTTGGTTTCCGGCATTATAGACGGCAAGACCTATTGTGAAGCGCAGACGGTTACGATTGATGAAAAGTATGTTGACAGCGTCACCGTGGACGGAACGGCTGTTACCCTCACGGACGGGAAATTTACTCTTTCACCGGCTGATGGCAAACAGACCATTGTTGTAACCGACAAGGCAGGAAACAAGGCTGAAATGACCGTGACTGTCAATGACGGACATACTGGCGGTACGGCTACCTG
>NZ_JBBMEK010000103.1:0-10176 GCF_040096555.1 Coprococcus intestinihominis
TGATGTGTATCCGGTGCTTACTCCGATGGCTGTTGATTCGTCGAGACCTTTTCCGCTGATCCGCAATAAAACGCTGAATATCGGTGCACTGATCAGGGATGAACAGCAGAAAGGGGAATATGATTTTGCTACGGTCCAGGTGCCGAATGTTCTGCCAAGGATTGTTATGATCCCATCTGAAAATGATGAAGATACAACGGTTATTCTTCTTGAACAGATCATAGAGAAAAATATCCAGAAATTGTTTCTAAATTATGAAGTGATCTGTGCGCATCCATACAGAATTATGCGTAATGCGGATTTGTCTATTGATGAAGAAGACGCGGCGGATCTTCTGAAAGAAATTCAGAGGCAGCTGAAGATGCGTCAATGGGGCGAAGTTATCCGTCTGGAAGCAGAAGAAAATATGGACAGGCGGTTATTAAAAATCCTCAAAAAGGAATTAGATGTGGCAGAAGAAGCGATTTATCGTATCGGAGGGCCGCTGGATCTGACATTTTTGATGAAAGTCAGCGGTTTTGAAGGGTTTGATCACCTTAGATACAGCAAATATACACCACAGCCTGTGAAAGGGATGAATACGGAAGAGGACATATTTACCCAGATCCGCAGGAAGGATATTCTCCTGCACCATCCGTATCAGACATTTACGCCGGTTATTGAGTTCGTCCGCCAGGCAGCTAAGGATCCGGATGTTCTGGCTATCAAACAGACACTTTACCGCGTCAGCGGCAATTCACCGATCATTGCATCGCTGGCAGCAGCAGCGGAGAACGGAAAGCAGGTAACGGTCCTTGTGGAGCTGAAAGCCCGTTTTGATGAGGAGAATAATATCCTGTGGGCAAAGATGCTGGAGAAGGCCGGATGCCATGTTATTTACGGTCTGAGGGGCCTGAAGACTCATAGTAAGATCACCCTGGTCGTCCGGAGAGATGAGGATGGTATCAGACGATATGTGCATCTCGGCACCGGCAATTATAATGACCAGACAGCGAAGCTGTATACAGACATGGGATTGCTTACTTGTTCTAAACCAATCGGAGAGGATGCGACAGCGGTCTTTAATATGCTGTCCGGCTATTCAGAGCCTCCGTATTGGAATAAACTGGTCGTTGCACCTATCTGGCTGAGAGATCGGTTCCTGAAGCTGATAGACAGGGAAACTGAGCATGCAAGGCAGGGCAAACCAGCAAGGATTATTGCGAAGATGAATTCATTGTGTGATAAGAAGATTATTGCGGCTCTTTATGAGGCCTCTTGCGCAGGCGTTGAAATCCAGCTGATCATCAGGGGGATCTGCTGCCTGAAGGCCGGAATTCCGGGACTCAGTGAAAATATCCATGTGCGTTCCATTGTGGGGAATTTTCTGGAGCACAGCAGAATCTTCTATTGTTATAATGATGGCTGGGAAGATATTTACATGGGAAGTGCCGACTGGATGCCTAGAAACCTTGATAAGCGGGTAGAAATCATGTTCCCGGTGGAAGACGAGGAGTGCAAAAAGGCTGTGAAGCATATTCTCAGCGTCCAGCTGGCAGACAATGTCAAGGCACATATTCTCCAGCTGGACGGCAGCTACAGCAAAATTGACAAGCGCGGCAAAGTACTTGTTAATTCTCAGGAGTATTTCTGCAAGGAGGCTGTTGGGGAAGCAAAGGGCATGGAAGAGGAAAGTGTTCAAATTCGAAGAGTATTTGAACCGTTGCTGCATGTAGATGAATAGATCGCAGTGAGAAAAATCGGCAAGCATAAAACAGCTGGATGACGGACATAAAAAAGAGGCCGGTAAATGGAGTGGATAACATTTGCCGGCCCTTTATAGCGTAGTTTTATTCTTCGATGGAGAGCATTCGGTCAATCATTATGCCGTATTTCTCATAGAATCTGAAGACATCTTCTGATCCGTAAACATTGCAGAGCGAAGAAGACTGAAGTTCAGAGAAATACTGACTGATGCCGCCGATCAAAGTTTCGTTCTGCATGGTGTAGAAACTTGGTCCCAGATGTGTACGTGTGTCATAGTGTTCCATATTCTTCAGAAAAAGCTTGCGCTTGTTGTTATAAACAGACATCTGGAAAAGATGTTCTGAGTTGGGGATGCATTCATCATCAATAATGAAAAAGCGTATATTCGGATTTTTCTGTACCAGATCAAGCACATGCTGGATATGCTTCTTTCGTTCCTCAACAGACATGTGATAAACGACATCTGCAAAATAAATCGTCCCATCGGTAATATAGCGTATGAGGTTGGTTTTCAGGAGGTAGAAATCAATTGCTCCTTTTTCAAAAATCTCTTCCCATGTGATGCCGAGATGTGCAACGAGCTGAGCCATGCTTTCATCAAAACCCTGATCGCGGGCAGCCTGGATCAATCTTGGATTGATCTCCGGCGGAAGAAGAAATTCAAAACCTTTTGCCACCATAATCTGAAAGGCGTTGTGTGCATAAAATTCTGTCCGGTAGCCGTTATAAAAAAGTTCTTCGGAATCGGAGGAATGAATCATCAGCCGGCTCAAAGTGAATTCTGAATTCACTTTCTGGTAAAGACTATTGACCTGCGCAGTATCTGTAATGATATGTGCGATGCTGATACGGTAGTCCTTGTCAAGAGCGCACTGCACAGCAATACAGTTCTTGACGATAAACAGATTCATATAGTCCATGCATGTGTTCTCATAGAAATCAAAACTGATATCGTTATAATGATTCAGGAAATAGTACAACTGAGGAATATAGCTGTTGTTCTTGCAATGGCCTCCGAGATTGATTCCCATCTTGATATGAACGGGATTGGTATAATAGGCCTGACGGCCGGTCTCATAGGAAAGATCTTTAAGGAATCCGCATATATCCATTGTACAGAGTATCTGACATGGTTCGTTCAGCTGATGCAGCAGCTGAGGCAGTTCAGTCACAAAAAAGTTCTTAATATCAAGTTGCCAGAGAAGCATGCGTTGGGATGAGAGGCCGGCAAGCTGTGCGTTTTCAGATGTATTATCGTAGGAACGTTTATACGCATCCTTCAGAAGCTGAAAGATGGTCGATGAGAGCGATGATTCATCATATGGTCCGGAAGCATTGAATTCCGCAGCGAAAAGAGTAGCCTCTTCCTGGATAATAATTTCCCGTGCAAAAATGTCTGCAAGACATTTGTTGACATTAGGGGCGGCTTTGGCAGCAGGCAGTTTGCCTTTGTTGCACCATTTGCTGATATAAGATGTGTCATAACCTACGATCTCGGCAAGATTTGTTAACTTAATATTAGTAAAGCGAATCAGCTTTTTTAACAAAGTGCCATAGGCGTTCATTGTGCATACCTCCCTCTTGAGTATTCTGATATCTAGTATAACACTTAAAAATTGAATTTTCAATCAAAATTGAATAATATTGATTCATCTTTGATTGGAATGAAGAAAAAAGATGAAAGCAATGTCTGCTTGATTTCATTCCTATATGTCGAAAAATTGGTTAAAATATAGGCATCTGATAAAGATAATTGTCAGAGCTTGATGTGCGGTATATTTGAACGGAAAACCGTACAGTTGGTGATTCTGATTCTACCAGATACGGATCATCACATGGACTGAATATTTTTGAAATAACATATGAGAAGTCTCCTCCTTAACCCTACCACAACATTAGAAGAAGATTTGAATAGTAAGTTTCTGATTTATTCACAAAAAAACTTCCATATTATTGCTTTATGGGCGCAATAATATGGAAGTTTTTTTGTTGTACAGTAATTATCGCCTGTACGCAAATAAATTTTTTATAAATTATCAAAAAAAAATATGAAATATCATAAAGAAAATAGACGTTGTGTTGACTTTTAAAAATCATTCGTTATAATTAAACAATAAATCTAATTTGCATCATGAATGACTGAAAGGAGGACACGTCTGTGGATAATATGAATCACTTATTATTTGATTTTTTAGATAAGCATGCGGATATGTATGAGGGAAAAGATGCGATCAATCCGGAATTGTATGATTTATATAAGGTAAAGCGTGGTTTGAGAGACAAGAATGGCAATGGTGTTGTAGCGGGGCTGACAACGATTTCGACCATTGAGGCTTTTGATATCAGTGGAGATCAGAAAGTTCCCTGCGATGGGCGCTTGTACTACAGAGGATACGATGTGAGGGAACTGGTTTCGGGAACGGTAAGAGAGAAACGTTTCGGCTTTGAGGAAGCTGCGTATCTGCTGATGTTTGGCTGTCTTCCGGACAGGAGAGAACTGAAACAGTTTTGTGATGTGCTGGGGAGTATGAGAACACTTCCAACGAATTTTGTGCGTGATGTTATTATGAAGGCACCAAGCCGTGATATCATGAATTCTCTGATGAAGAGTATTCTGACCCTGGCATCTTATGACAGTCGTGTCAACGACCTGAGTGAAGTGAATGTACTCAGACAGTGTATGATGCTTATCAGTGAAGTACCGATGATGGCTGTTTACGGTTATCATGCCTATAATCATTACGAATGCGAAGAGAGTATGTATATTCATCGGCCGTCTCCGGAGCTGTCAACTGCTGAGAATATTCTCATGATGCTCAGGCCGGATAAGAAGTATACAGAACTGGAGGCACGTGTACTGGATGTGGCTTTGATGCTGCACATGGAACATGGTGGCGGTAATAATTCCACATTCACAACGCATGTTGTTACTTCATCCGGGTCTGACACATACTCGGTTATGGCGGCAGCCCTGGCTTCCCTGAAGGGACCGAAACACGGTGGCGCCAACATCAAGGTTATGGAGATGATGGATGACTTGAGAGCCAATGTCAGCGACACGAAAGATGAGGATGAGATCAGAAATTATCTTGACCAACTGGTAGACAAACAGGCTTTTGACAAGAAAGGACTGATTTACGGCATGGGTCATGCCGTTTATTCACTGTCTGATCCGAGAGCCGTTGTATTCAAAAGTTTTGTTGAAAGCCTTGCGAAGGAAAAGGGCAGAATGGATGATTACCATCTGTATACCACAATAGAGCGTCTGGCTCCGGAGGTTATTGCTGAGAAGAGAAAAATTTATAAAGGCGTCAGTGCCAATGTGGATTTTTACAGTGGATTTGTGTACAGCATGCTTGGTATTCCGGTGGAATTATACACACCAATTTTTGCAATGGCAAGAGTTGTGGGCTGGAGCGCCCATCGTATGGAAGAGCTGGTGAATGCGGATAAGATTATTCGTCCGGCTTACAAGAGTGTTGCAGAAAAACGTATTTATCAGCCAATCGATAAAAGACAGGAGCGAGAGCTGGCCGGGGGAAATTACCGTAAAATCGAAGAAAAATAATGCAAAACAGGATTGTACTCAATTTAGTACAATTTCAAATAATGCATAACAGAATCGCAAAAATATAATAACAAAAATACTTTTTAATAGGTAGAAACACGATACATGTATGTTAAAAAAATATCATACCCATTTTCAATGAGTATGATATTTTTTTAGTTTGCATGCAAAATTTCTATTATATATCTTTGCCATATCTTAAAAATATACCAAAAATGTTAAATAAATAACAAATAAATAAATCGAAAATAAATTACAACCAAATGTTTTGTGGGATTTAATACTTATGGACAATAAAAAATAGAATATGTTATAATTATTGCATAAAAAGTATGAGAAGAGGTTGCGTATGTTTGTGTTATTCTTTTTGTTCTGGGTGATGCTCAACGGGCGGATAACAGTTGAGATTACTCTGTTCGGGTTGGTCATTTCAGCGGCTATGTATGTATTCGTATGCAAATTCACAGAATTCAGTTTCAGAAAGGATATGTGGATTGTAAGGAAACTGCCGTGGATCATTGGATATTGTTTCATTTTGATTAATGAGATTATTAAAGCCAACCTGACAATGATTCACTATCTGCTTTCACCGCAGATTCTTCCGGAGCCGGCCCTGGTGCGTTTTCATACGGATTTAAAGACCCGTACAGCACAGGTCCTTCTGGCAAATTCGATTACCCTGACACCCGGCACGATCACTGTAGAGATGAAGGATGGCGAATACCTGATTCATTGTTATGACAAGACAATGGGAGAGGGTCTTGATTCATCTGTTTTTGTCTCTATGTTAAAGAAACTGGAGGAATGAAATGGACGCTGCATTTAAATTATTTTTTCTTGTATGTATTATTGTCCTGGCAGTCCTGACATTTTTCTGTCTGGTCAGAACCATCAAAGGACCACGTCTTGTTGACCGCATTGTTGGAACGAATATGATCGGAACGATGACAATTGCCGTTATTGCACTTCTTGCAGCTTATCTGAATGAGAGCAGTATTCTGGATATTTGTCTGATCTATGCAATTATGAGTTTTGTGGCTGTCATTGTACTGACAAAGATTTATATTGGTATTTATAATGAGAAAAAGAGTAGACAGAGCAGAATAGAGGAGGAGAGTCAGGATGAATATTAGTCTGATTCGTTTTATCATCGCGGCTGTGTTGATCATGATCGGGATATTGATTATGGTGATACAGACTTTTGGTGTATTTAAGCTGAACTATGCATTGAATCGTATGCATGCTGCAGCAATGGGAGATTCACTGGGAATCATGATGATTGTTCTGGGCATGATGGTGATATACGGTATTTCCTTTGCTTCTTTGAAGCTTTTGACCGTACTTGTTGTTTTCTGGTTTGCATCACCGGTATGCAGCCATTTACTGGCCAAGCTTGAAGTCAGCACGAATGAACAGATTGAGGATGAATGTGAGGTGCCGAAAGAATGACTGGTTTGAGAATATTATTGCTTGTGCTGCTGATCATCTGTACTATCGCAGTGAGCTTTTCAAAAAATCTGCTGGTTTCTGTTGTTATTTATATGGCATTTAGTTTGGTTATGTCGATTATATGGCTTATTCTGGAGTCTCCTGACCTGGCGATTACAGAAGCCGCTGTAGGCGCCGGCGTTACAAGTATCCTTTTCTTTGTAACTCTTAAGAAGATACGTTCTATACGAACGACGGCAGAGGAGGACATTGATGAGTAAGAAGAATCCGAATTATCGTAATAGTTTCGCCGATAAGTTTACCCGTTGGGTAAAGGGTGATTATGATCCAATTGAGGGTCAGATGGAGATGAATGCACCGGATAAGGAAGTCTTTGGTGATGAGAGAATCCGTTACGTGCATTTACATATTGTCAAATCCAACAACTACAGTGAGCGTATGTTTGAGGAAGGGCTTGCCAAGAATGTCAGAAGGTTTACAGGCCTTTATAAGGTTTTTGGTGCAATTGTGGCAATCTTTATTGCCTGTCTGCTTCTTTGGACGGTAAGTTACCTGCCGAAGTTTGGTGATCCGAACGCTCCGGAGAATAACGAAGTCGCAACCCGTTATATAGAGCAGGGATTAAGTGAAACCGGCGCTGTCAACATTGTAACCGGTATGATTCTTGATTACAGAGCGTTCGATACATTCGGTGAGTCCTGTGTATTGTTTGTTGCTTCATGTTGTGTATTGATTCTTTTAAGAGTGGACAAGGATGAGGATCCTGAGTCAAGAGCTATTGAAGATATGAATGACAGACATTACGAGCCGAGAAATGATACGATTCTGCAGAAAGTGGCTAATTTCCTGGTGCCACTGATGATTATCTTTGGTATCTATGTGGTACTTAACGGTCATATTTCACCGGGTGGCGGTTTCTCAGGCGGTGCGATCATCGGTTCAGGATTAATTCTGTATCTGACAGCCTATGGATTTGAGAAAACACAGCGTTTTATGAATGAGAAGGTTGTTAAGGCGCTGACCGTGGGTGCACTGACATTTTATTGTTTTGCAAAAAGTTATTCATTTTATACAGGTGCGAATCACCTGCACAGCATTATTACACCGGGAACGCCGGGCAATATTCTCAGTGCTGGCCTGATTGTATACCTTAACATCTGCGTCGGCATTGTTGTTGCATGCACGATGTATTCATTTTATACACTGTTCAGAAAGGGAGGAATTTGATATGGGCTCATTTGCAACCAATTATGAAGAAATCGCAGCGGTTCTTCTTTTTGTTATTGGCATGAGTAATCTTGTTTTCCAACCGAATCTGCTCAAGAAAATTATCGGACTCGATATCATGGATTCTGCTGTTTACCTTTTCCTTGCAGCCAAAGGCTATATTGAAGGACGAACAGCGCCAATCGTTGTTGATGGTATTCTGGATGCCAGTCATTATATCAACCCTGTTCCGGCAGGTCTGGTACTTACAGGAATTGTTGTATCTGTCAGTGTCAGTGCGTTGATGATGGCGTTGACTGTCTGTCTTTACAGAGAATACCATACCCTTAACATCGATGAGATTATGATGAAGCTCAGAAAGGAGGAAGACTAAATGGCTTTTGTCCAGAATTTTCCGTTTTTCTGCATTATTTTGTCGATGTTTTCAGCTATCATTTCATTTGTAATGAATGGCAGGGTCGCAAAGTATATTCATGTGGCGATGGTCACTGCAGTATTGATCCTTTCACTGGCAACGCTTTCCTTTGTGGTTGGAACCGGTGAAAGCTACACCTTTATGATGGGGCATTTTCCAGCACCATGGGGCAATGAGATCCGTATTGGTGAACTGGAAGCACTGATGGCAGTATTTTTCAGCCTGATTATGATGCTGTCCGTTTTCGGCGGCATGGCCCATATTGACAGAGAAGTACAGGATTCCAAGAAGAACCTTTTCTACATTCTTCTGGATCTTTTGATGGCTTCACTTCTTGCGTTGATCTATACTAATGACCTTTTCACGGCATATGTTTTTATCGAGATTAATACAATTGCTGCCTGCGGTCTGATTATGATCAAGAAGCAGGGAAGAACCTATGTGTCTGCCCTCAGATATATGATTATGAGTCTTGTGGGTTCGGGCCTTTTCCTGATCGGTCTGACACTTCTTTACAGTATTACCGGACATCTGCTTATGTCCCCGGCTAAGGAAGTACTGGAACAGATTGTTGCCGTACACAGCTATCAAGTGCCGCTGATGGTTATTATTATTCTTGTAACGGTTGGTCTTGGTATTAAGAGTGGTCTTTATCCGTTTCATACATGGATTCCGGATGCCTATGGCTATACAACACCGTCTGCCAGTGCGGTTTTATCTTCATTGGTATCTAAAGGATATATTTTCCTTCTGATCAAGATTTTCTACAGAGTACTTGATTTTGATTCGGTCATCAGCAGCCATATGGTCAACATTCTGTTTGCTTTTGGTGTGGTCGGAATGATTATGGGTTCTGTGGCAGCAATCAAGGAGAAAAATATCCGAAGAATGACGGCGTATTCTTCAGTAGCTCAGATTGGCTATATTTATATGGGTATTGGTCTTGGAACGACAGCCGGTGTTGTGGCTGCACTGTTTCATATCATTTCCCATGGCGCCATGAAGTCTCTGCTGTTTATCAGTATTTCAGGATTGACGGAAGTGTCAGATGGACGCTCAGATTATCTTTCGTTGAGAGGCGCGGGACTGCGCAATAAGGTTGCAGGTGCAGCTTTTACAGTGGGTTCACTTTCTATGATCGGTATGCCGCTGCTGACAGGTTTCGTATCCAAATATTTATTTGCCGCTGCTGCAACAACAGCCGGTAGTAAAATGATCACAGCATGGGTTGTGCTGGCAATCAGTACCGTGCTGAACACCATGTATTTTATGCGTACGGTATTGACGCTTTACAGACCTGTACCGGAGGAAACACATAAAGCATATACGGTTGAGAAGTCCAGGATTGAGACAGCAGCGATTATTGGAATGATTCTTTTGAATATCGGGCTGGGTGTTGCATCACAGCCTGTGATTAAGGTAATAGAAGCCAGCCTTGCAATGTTTGGCTGATAAGGAGGAAAAAATGGATATTAATAATTATTTTTTACTTTTTCCGGTGCTTCTGCCGATCATTGCAGGCGTACTGCTGATGTTTATCAAGTTCGGGAAACGGGAGCATATGCAGTTGTATATACTTCTGATACTTGTTATTGACCTGGCAAGCATTGGATGGATCGCACTGCAGCCAGAAGATACATTGACCTTAAGTCAGTTCTTCATTGCGGAAGGACTGCATGTATTTTTCCATGTGGATATGCTTTCAAAGATTTTTTCAGTGCTTATCGCATTTGTATGGCTGATGGTAGGCATTGCGTCTTTTGAGTATATG
>NZ_JBBMEK010000104.1:0-10156 GCF_040096555.1 Coprococcus intestinihominis
TGTTATGAATTGTGCATTATTACCATTACTTTAGGATACCTACTATTTTATTCCAATTTTAGCTAACTGGCATTACTGAATCAGGGCCCCCTTTGGAGAGATAGATATTCGATGAGAACATCAGCAGTCGGGGATACATCCTTTCCCGTGAGAACCGATTGCTTTCAATAGATCATACAGTTGCCGATCAGCCAGAAATAGAAGCTATCCCACAGCGGATATTTCTGCGGAATCTGCATGAAGAGATGTTAGGACAGTGACAGACTGTGAATGGAACAAACAATACAATGATTGGTCTGGCTGCGGAAGCGGTCGGGAAGGAGGACAATTATGCAGAGAATACAGGATATGTTTATCAATATGGAAGAAGTGGCAGAGGATGCTTATAAGAATACGGAATTATTGCTGAGTCAGTATACTAAAGTAATGTTCCGTATTGAGAAGAACCTTGTGGATATAGATTATGAAATGTATGCAGAGGAAGGGAAGCATCTGAAGGAAATGTTATATGATCTGGTAGATTTCGATGCGACTGCAGAGAAACGCAGAATCCAGGAAAAGCTTCTGAATAATGATATGAATCTCTGTTTGCTGGAAATCATGAGAGATTCCCTGATAGCTTTGAGGGATTATCCAAAAAATGGACAGCTGTATTATCGGCTTTTGAAATATAGATATTTTGAAGCAGGAAATACCAATGAAGATGTGATGCTGATGCTGGATGATATGCCAAGCACTACTTATTATCGAAACCGTAAGAAAGCAATCCGTTTGTATGCAACAATGCTCTGGGCATTTACACGTCCGGAAAAGATACAGAATAAGATGGAGGAAATAAACTGGAAGAAAAGTGGAAGTAAAGTGGCAGTGAACTGACAGTAAACTGGCATGTGAATGGTATTACAATGAAAATACGTGCATGTTAGAATTGATATGCTGAGAGAAATAGACCTTCGCAGACGTAATGTTTGCGGAGGTTTTTCTTTTCTCAAATTTTAAGGCGTCAGGCTGTGCCCGGAAGGGCATGGCCTTTTTTTATACCCAAAAACAGGTTGCAGATTTGAAAAAGCTTCCTTTTTAACAGGTAGATGCCGGAAAGGAAGAGCATATCAAGATGCAGGGAAGATGCAGGCATTATGCCAGATATCCATGATTTTCGATTTGTCACAAATCAAATCAACAAAAACGACAAATCGGAGAAACAATCATGGAAGAAAGAAAATACACATTTTACGACAGATATCAGAAGGTGAAATACGCTAATATTACAGCAGAAGAGCTGGAAGTTCTTAATATTTTTTATAATAAGGAACATTATATGTTTGATCAGCAGCATCAGAGAAATAATACAGTATTATTTTGTGGATTAGAATCAGAAAACGGTTGTGCGACAGACTTTATCGCAGATAGTGGACGTGACATTGCATCGGATATTACAACTGAGATCTTCTTTAAAGAACTCTTCAGCAATCTGACAGAGAAAGAAAAGAAAATCGTGAGCGATTATTTTATCATGGGAAAACAGGTTAAAGAAACAGCAGAGGAACTGGGCATCAGCACACGTCAGGTGAGTAGAGACAAGAACAGTGCTTTGGCAAAAATGTTGAAGAGGATGAAAGCAGCTGGATATGAATCATATGCTGAGGCGGCAGGTGCATTTCTGCAGGAAAGCGATTATATTCCAACACAGATGGAGACACAGAACTCGATTATGAAGAAAAGGACCGGAGAAGTGAGACTGCCATCAGATCATAAGATGAAAAAATAAATTAGTTAAAAATTAATCATGATAATAATGTGATGATATCACAGAAAACAAATGAATTTCAGATTATAATAAAGCCACAAAAGAAAAAACAAGGAGGACTGTAAAATGTCTGCTATTAATATCAATAAAAATAATTTTCAGAATGAAATAATGGATTCCGAGAAAACCGTTCTTTTAGACTTTTGGGCTCCTTGGTGTGCTCCTTGTCGTATGGTGGCTCCTATCATAGAGGAGATAGCAAGTGAACGCCCTGATATCAAAGTTGGAAAGATCAATGTGGATGAGCAGCCAGAACTGGCAAGTAAATTTGGTATTATGAGTATTCCAACTTTGGTGGTTATGAAGAATGGGAAGATTGTAACAAAAGTTTCAGGGGCAAGACCTAAGAAGGCAATCTTAGAGATGCTTTAAGGAGGTGCGTTAATGGGATTTTTTGATTTTTTAAAACAGGCGAATATTAATCAAGGGATAGAGGAATATAAAAAGACTGCTGGTGCAGTTCTGCTGGATGTTCGTACGCCGCAGGAATATCAGGAAGGGCATATACCAGAAAGTAAAAATGTGCCATTGCAACAACTTAACAATGTTGTTTCGGTAGTGAAGAATACAGAAATACCGCTGTTTGTATACTGTTATTCCGGAGCCCGAAGTCGTCAAGCAACTGGGATGTTGCAACGAATGGGATATTCTAAAGTAAATAATATTGGTGGCATTGCTGCTTATTCAGGAAAGGTGGAAAAATAAGATGAAGGTAATAATCGTAGGCGGTGTAGCCGGAGGAGCTACAGCTGCAGCAAGAATACGAAGATTGGATGAACATGCAGAAATTACTGTGTTTGAAAGATCCGGATACATATCCTATGCGAATTGTGGGCTTCCATATTATATCGGAGACGTGATCACAGACCCAGAAGAACTTACACTACAGACACCAGAGAGTTTTTTTAAACGATTCCGTATTAACATGAAAATTCATCATGAAGTTATCTCCATACATCCGGAACGAAAAACGGTTTCAGTGAAAAATTTAGAGAATGGTGAGATATTTGAAGAAAACTATAATAAGCTGATCCTCTCTCCAGGTGCACAGCCAACACAGCCGAGACTTCCCGGAGTAGGTATGGATAAACTTTTTACACTTCGTACTGTAGAAGACACTTTTCGGATAAAGGAATATATAAATAAGAATCATCCAAAATCGGCTGTATTGGCAGGTGGCGGTTTTATTGGTCTGGAACTGGCAGAAAATTTGAGGGAGCTTGGCATGGATGTTACAATTGTCCAGCGGCCTAAGCAGCTGATGAACCCATTTGACCCGGATATGGCATCCATGATCCATAATGAAATGAGAAAGCATGGGATAAAACTGGTACTGGGCTATACAGTAGAAGGATTTAAAGAAAAGGACAATGGAGTAGAGGTTCTATTAAAAGATAATCCATCCCTTCAGGCTGATATGGTGGTGCTGGCAATCGGAGTTACACCAGACACAGCATTAGCAAAAGAAGCTGGTCTGGAACTTGGCATCAAGGGAAGTATCGTAGTGAATGACAGAATGGAAACTTCTGTACCGGATATTTATGCAGCAGGTGATGCAGTTCAGGTAAAACATTATGTTACGGGTGATGATGCGCTGATCTCTTTGGCCGGACCAGCCAACAAGCAGGGCAGGATCATCGCTGATAATATTTGTGGTGGTGACAGCCGTTACCTGGGCAGTCAGGGAAGCTCCGTTATCAAAGTATTTGATATGACAGCAGCCACTACAGGTATCAATGAAACCAATGCCAAAAAGTCAGGATTAGATGTAGATACAGTAATTCTTTCTCCTATGAGTCATGCCGGTTACTATCCTGGTGGAAAAGTGATGACCATGAAGGTGGTTTTTGAAAAAGAGACTTATCGTTTGCTTGGTGCTCAGATTATTGGATATGAAGGAGTTGATAAACGTATTGATGTGCTGGCAACAGCAATTCATGCAGGGCTGAAGGCAACCCAGCTGAAAGATCTGGATCTTGCATATGCACCGCCGTATTCCTCTGCCAAGGATCCTGTAAATATGGCAGGATTCATGATAGACAATATAGCAAAAGGTACCTTAAAACAATGGCATCTGGAAGATATGGATAAGATTTCTAAAGATAAAAGTGTTGTATTGCTGGATGTGAGAACTGTAGGTGAGTTTAATAGGGGGCATATGGATGGATTCAGAAATATTCCTGTAGATGAACTAAGGGAACGTATCAATGAAATTGAGAAGGGAAAGCCTGTTTACTTGATATGCCAAAGTGGTCTGCGCAGCTACATTGCCAGCCGTATTCTGGAAGGAAACGGTTATGAAACATACAACTTCTCCGGTGGATTCCGCTTCTATGATGCAGTGGTTAATGACCGTGCGCTGATTGAAAGGGCATATGCATGTGGTATGGATTATTAAAAAATAATCACAATAATTTTATAATTTACTTGTAGCGTAAAAAGATCCCCCATTTATTAGAATGACTTTCACAATTCTGATAAATGGAGGATTCTTTAGATGTCATAGAAAAACAGTTTTATGATCTTTGTAGTGTTTCCAGTCTTTTCGAATCAAGGATGGTGATTTTGCCGCGTGAGAGTTTGACGAGACCATCGCCCTGAAAGTATCGAAGCATTCGAGTGATCACTTCCCTGTGGGAACCAAGATGGTTTGCGATAGTTTCGTGAGTGATTTTCAGTTCATTTGTTCCTTCGATAGAGGTCTCTTCTAAAAGAAATGAAGCAACACGCTTATCCAAACTCTTCCACATGATCTGTTCAATCAGCCACATGACATCAGAAAAACGGCTAGCCATTAATTCATTGGTATAGTTTGCGACGGGAGCCGATTCCTTCATGATGTCCTTATAGATTTCAGCAGGGATGATCCAAAGATCAGTATCTTTTTCTGCTTCAATGGTTACTTCAAATTGAATGGACTGCATGATACATGAGGCGGATAAAAGACACATATCCATATCGAACAGGCGGTAAAGTGTAATTTCTCGTCCTTCATCTGAAAGTATGTAAGTTCGAAGCTGCCCGGATTTAACCAGTAATAATCCAGTACAATCCAGGTTTCCGTTGTGAATGATCGTTCCTTTTTTTACATCCCGTGTAATCAAATTGTCTGAAATTACTTTTTTCTGTGCTGTATTTAAGTCATTCCATAGTGGAAAATAATTTTCGAAGCTCATAACAGTTATCTCCTTTACGAACATAGTATACTTACTTTTTTTAGATGCGTCAATTATATAATTGACATATGCCATAAATAAAAATATACTGACTATAGTACATGACTGTTGTGAATATGAGGGAGGGATAAATAATGCAGGGAGATGTCAGTTTTACATTTTTGGACCGAATTGAAGAAGTAGAACTGAATATTGTAGATAGACGATGGCAGTCTGCACTGGCATTGGCATTGACTTTGCCAGATATTTGCGGAGGTATTGCTTTCCCGGAAATTGTTAAACATTATCGAGATGGCCGGGTTATGCTGGATCGGCAAAAGAATCCGACCCGTGATGTGGGAACCCAGTATATTCGCTGGTTTGATGAATATGCAGGGGACTACTTTAAACTATCTCAATCCGATGAAAAGCCATATATTTGCGGAGAACGCTGTTGGCAGCTTCGATGTGAATATCTTCATCAAAATAAAGGATTTTTGAATGATGAAAATAATATACGCTTTCATCTTGGACTAAACTGTGGAATGTCAGTTTGTCAGTTGGAAAGTATGAACATACAGGAGAACGGAAACGATATTCGTATAGACATAGAACAGTTTTGTCTGAGGATGTGCAAGGCAGCAAAGAGTTATTATGATAAAGTTCATTTGGAAAAAGACTTTAGTCTCTATAATACACCAGTTTTGGATTTTATTCAGGTAACACAAAAAAAGAAAGCTGCTTCTATTATTGCACTGGTCTGTGGCAGTGAACGTTATGCAAAAGGATTAAAAGAAACATTGCAATTTATTTCAGATCAGATCATGCTGTTTTACACACCGGAAAGTGCTAAAACAAGATTAGGCAGACATAAGCCGGATCTTTGGATTGTTACCGAAGATATGACGAGCCAACCGAATCAGCCATGGCGTGCGGACAGGACAACACCTGTAATTTTAATCACAGGCAATCCTGATGCTGTTGAAATTAAAAAGAATTCAGGAAAACTAACTGTTCTTTCTATGCCATTATCAATAGTTGATTTGCGGAAAACCGTCGAAATATATGTGTCGTGAGGAGAAGTTTATGCTGTACATAATACTATTATTTGTAGTTGTAGTTGTATATTTGATGATGCTTATGCGGAGACAGAAAGAAAAGATGAGCGAAATTAAAATACAAATAGATCAACTGCAAGCACAACATGATCGATTGCAGAAAGAAAGGGATCAGTTACTAGAACAGATGAATCATCTGGAAGAGCAACGAGAACACTTGCAAATGCAAACAGACCAGGCATTTCGGAGTGCTGATGAAATTGAGAAAATTTGCGATGAGATATGGCATCATGCTAATACCATCCACCTTTATTCTTCGTTATCTGAAGAAGAAAGCAAATCTATAACAACGAAAGAAAAACAAAAAGTAATTATTAGAACAACTGAGGAGATTCTAAACATTATATATAAATATAAAGGTGATGTATAATAAAAATATGTCATTCTAGTTATTAGCGTTCAAGGTAAATTCTTATGTAATAATATCACAGAAGAATTTACCTTTTTCAGGTACAATAGAGATACAAAATTTGAAAGGGGAACAAAGCATTGGCAAAAAGAGTGGCAAGTGTTGATAAAAAAAGATGTGTTGCCTGCGGAGTATGTGAAAATACTTGTCCGCTGGCAGCGGCCAAAGTTTACCATGGATGTTATGCTGTGGTAGAAGAAACAGTGTGTGTAGGATGTGGAAAATGTGCAAAGTCCTGTCCGGCAGGTTGTATTGAAATGAAAGAGAGGACAGCGATGTGAAGAAAAAGAAACATTGGTATGATTATTTATGGATATGGGCGATCCTTTATTTTGCTCTCGGTTTTTTTAATGTTTTGTTCGCTTGGTTTGGGATGATTGATTTCCTGTTGCCGTTAGGAATAGCAATATTCGGTGGAAATAAATTTTTCTGTAATCATTTGTGTGGACGTGGCCAGCTTTTTAGCAAGCTTGGTGGAGATTTAAAATGCTCAAGAAATAAACCAACCCCGCGATGGATGAGTTCAAAATGGTTCCGATACGGCTTTTTGATATTTTTCCTTACAATGTTTGGGAATATGGTATTTCAGACATATTTAGTTGGTGCCGGAGCATCCTCCTTGCGTGAAGCCATCAAATTATTCTGGACATTCCGTGTTCCGTGGGGATGGACATATACTGCCGGAACAGTAGCTGATTGGGTGGCACAGTTTAGTTTTGGATTTTATAGTTTGATGCTTACATCTTTGTTATTAGGGTTGATTGTAATGGTGTTATATAAGCCACGAACCTGGTGTACATTTTGTCCAATGGGAACAATGACGCAGGGTATCTGTAAATTAAAAAATAATGAAAAGAAGTAATGCTATAAGGTGATTCATAAAAGGCATATGTCAAAAACGTTATTGACATATGCCTTTTATAGGACTATTATATAAGAAAAGCGAGAAAGGAGCAGTTTATGCCGAGACCAGTAAAATGCAGAAAAGTCTGCCATTTCCCCAATGTTTTAGAATTTCTTCCGGCAGATGATACGGAGAAAAAAACACCCATTGTTCTGACGGTAGATGAGTACGAGACAATCCGTCTTTTGGACAAGAAAGGTTATAGTCAGGAGCAATGTGCAGCATCTATGCAGATCGCAAGAACAACGGTTCAACGAATTTACGAGATTGCCAGGAAGAAAATAGCAGATGCACTCATTGATGGATATCCACTCAGAATCGAGGGTGGGGATTTCAGAATCTGTGACGGTCAGAGCGGCAACTGCAGCTTTGGAGGATGTTACAAACAGGAAATTTACAAAAAATATGCAGCAGAAAAAGGAGAAGGTATTATGAGAATAGCAGTAACATATGAAAATGGACAGATTTTCCAGCACTTTGGACACACAGAGACATTTAAGATTTACGATGTAGAGGAAGGAAAAGTAGTACATTCAGAAGTAGTAGATACGAATGGAAGCGGACATGGCGCATTGGCAGGAGTTCTTAATGCATTGAATGCAGATGTTTTGATTTGTGGCGGAATCGGAGGCGGCGCACAGACAGCGTTAGCGGCAGCAGGCATCAAGCTTTTCGGAGGAGTTTCCGGAGACGCAGATGAAGCAGTAGAAGCTTTTATCAATGAAACACTTGAGTATAATCCGGATGTGAAATGTTCTCATCACGAGCACAACCACGGGGAAGGACATACATGTGGCGAGCATGGATGTGGAAGCCACAGTTGTCATTAAGAAGTGAGATTGCCATCGGATCATAAGATGAAAAAATAAAAGGTATTGATCTATAAAGAGGGAAGGGAACCCGCATCATCAAATTTGCTTGTGATGTCGGGTTCTCTTTTTATTTGCATAATGATATACTTTTATTGTGGTTAGAAAAATAAAGCATGTACAAAACTCATAGGAGAAAGATGTATACTTATGACAACATTTGGTGATAAAATTAGGAAGTTGCGAAAAGAGAAAAAAATGACTCAACAAAAGCTGGGTGATATGGTGGGCGTTTCTCATAGAACAATTCGATCTTGGGAAGTTGAAGGACGATATCCGAAGCAGAGTAGTTTATATCAAAAACTGGCAGATGCATTTCAGTGTCAGGTTTCTTATCTTATGAATGATAATGAAACCGTGTGCTTGGGTAATGATGAGCCAAGTGAATATGCTGGTGCTAAACAGGCAAGGCAGATTCTTGAACAGGTAGCTGCTTTATTTGCCAGTGGAACTATGACCAATGAGGACAAAACTATTTTCATGGATGAGATGACGAGACTTTATCTGGCATCAAAAAAGAACAGAAGAAAATGGTAAGAAGAAATGAACTGTTTTGTTTTCTTGCTTGATAGAAAAGAAGAATAGAACGTATAATAGTGTTAATGATCCAGAGAAGATTGCTCTGGAAATAGAATTATTCGTACCAGTGGTGCGAGTATAGAGTAGGAGTGAAAGAATGGTAGAAGATACTATGTTTTCCGGGGAATCGAAAAATATTGAGTACAAGGTATCCTTACCTGATAAAAGTGAAAAGTACATGAAGACAATCGTAGCTTTTGCCAATACACAAGGTGGCAAGCTGATTGTTGGAGTAGACGATAAAACACACCAGATTGTTGGTGTGGAAAATGATGTGTTGTTTCAGCTGATGGATGGAATTGCCAATGCAGTTTCTGATTCCTGTGTGCCACAGATCATTCCTGATATTGAGCCACAGACAGTAGACGGGAAAACGGTCATTGTTGTATCAGTAGAAGCTGGAAAGAACAGACCGTATTATCTAAAATCAAAGGGAAAAGATAATGGCACTTATATCCGTGTAGCAGGTACATCAAGACAGGCATTTCCGGAGAAGATAAAAGAACTGGAAATGGAAGGGGCCAGAATCTCATGGGATGAGCTTACTTGTGTGGGTTATCCTGTTTCAGAGGAAGCAACAGAGAAACTTTGTCAGGATATTGAAAAGTTCCGGAAGAAAGCAGGAATGTCAGAACATTCTGTAAAGAAAGAGCAGCTGATAAACTGGAAAATTTTGAAGCAGAGCGAGGGACAGCTTCTGGCAACGAATGCCTATGCGTTGCTGACATCGGATTATTTTTCATTCTCCAAAACACAATGTGCGGTATTCAAGGGAACAGATCGTGCAATGTTTCTGGATAAGAGAGAATTTACAGGACCAATCTATACACAAATCGAAGAAGCAGTAGATTTTGTATTGAGAAATATTCGGCTTGGAGCAACAATTGACGGATTGGTGCGAAAAGAGAAATATGAGTTACCACCGGAAGCAATCAGGGAAATGATTATTAATGCCCATTGTCACCGTAACCTATTAGATGAATCCTGTATTCAGGTCGCAGTTTATGATGACAGATTGGAGGTGACATCTCCGGGTGGATTATATAACGGATTAACTTATGAGGAAGTCATGAATGGTCATTCGAAGATCAGGAATAAAGGCATTGCCAATATATTCAGTCAGATGGGACTTGTAGAGGCATGGGGAAGCGGAATAAAAAGAATCCTTAATGCTGCAGAAGAGTATGGACTTCCAAAGCCGAGATTTCAGGAATTTGATAATATGTTTCGGGTAGAGTTGTTCCGAGTCAATCCAATAACTGACCAAGCTAACCAAGCTACTAACCAAGCTAACCAAGATTTAGAGAGATTAGAC
>NZ_JBBMEK010000105.1:0-10111 GCF_040096555.1 Coprococcus intestinihominis
GTAGCCTGCCGCTGATACCGTCTGGATTGTGCTTTTCCTTTCGTTTTTTGTTCCAACTAATTAGCCATGAACTGCTTGATGCCCTGAGACTTGGCGCCGGGGTTGTCGTTGCCGTAGCCTTCCATGAGGTTGACAACACCCCACACTGCGAGACCTGCGCCGAGGGCGATAACGAGCGTCTGAAGAACCGTGACAGCCTGATTGATGAAAGCCATAGATTTTCCTCCTTGATTTGAAAAAGATTGGTTGTGTATTTTTGAAAATGGGCATAAAAAAAGAAGCCCCGTCGCTGTTCTGCTTTGGGAGCCATCAGGCTTTACCCACTGCGCAGTGCAGCGACGGGGCTTTAATCCGCTTCGACCTCACCCATATCATAGAGGTCGAATGTGTCATCGGGCTTGACTACCAGCTTGTGCTGCCGGTATTTTTCGATGTCAAAGGCATTCCGCTTGTTATAGTCGGAGAGCTGCCGGTACTTTGGATGCTTCGTGATGTCGTATTTGTTACTGAGAAAAGGTCT
Source organism: Coprococcus intestinihominis (assembly GCF_040096555.1). Taxonomy (NCBI): domain Bacteria; kingdom Bacillati; phylum Bacillota; class Clostridia; order Lachnospirales; family Lachnospiraceae; genus Coprococcus; species Coprococcus intestinihominis. Next base: position 521 of record NZ_JBBMEK010000105.1, read on the forward strand.
CACGCCTCGAAGCTGCAAAATACACTTGGCTCCGTCCATGACGGCGATCTCGTCTTGAGACATCAATTCCTTGCCGGTTTTCTGATAATTCAAGCCATAGGAGTTGTTGTTGGAACGGGTTTCCGAGGTGTTGTAAAGGTCGATTGTCTCCTTGCCCAGCACCTCGCTGATTTCCTTGAGCGTGGATTTCTCCTTGCCGCCGAGGAAAAGTGTGCAGTCACAGTTGCCCGTGATGGTGTCAGCCGCGTCCTTGTAGATGGTCTTGAGCTGAGACTGGGACTGCAAGATGATTGACGCCGAGATTTCCCGACTTCGGATGGTGGCGATGAGCTTATCAAACTTCGGGATTTGACCGATGTTTGCAAACTCGTCCAGCAGACAGCGTACATGAACGGGAAGCCGTCCGTTGTAAACGTCATCTGCCTTGTCGCAGAGAAGGTTGAAGAGCTGGGAATACATGATTGCCACGACGAAATTGAAGGTGTCATCGGTATCGGAAATGATGACGAACAGTGCCGTCTTCCGGTCTCCGATGGTGTCCAGCTCCATCTCATCGTAGCTCATCAGCTCCCGCAGCTCTGCGATGTCGAAGGGTGCAAGCCTTGCACCGCAGGAAATCAAAATCGACTTGGCGGTTTTTCCCGCCGCCAGCTTGTATTTGCGGTATTGCTTGACCGCAAAGTGGTCAGGGTCGCGGGCTTCCAGCTCATCGAACATGACATCCACGGGGTTCTTGAAGGTCTCATCGTCCTCTCTGGCTTCCGAGGCATTGATCATTTCGAGCAGAGTAGTAAAGTTTTTCTCGTGGTCGGGTGCTTCGTACCAGATGTAGCCGATGAGGGCTGTGTAGTAGAGCTTTTCCGCCTATAGTGATAGGTAATCCTTTGAAGTAATCGCCGGATTTTCCCCCACTCCACACCGGACATGCGACTTTCACCGCATCCGGCGTTCCATCGATTGTGTTATCAGGCATTTAATCAATCACCAATAGAAAGTTGTTTAGATTTCCGCCAACTTTGCGGCGGTACGCAGGTCGTTGATTTTGGTCAGTTGTTTTCTTGTTACAGTCAGTTGTTTGCAGATGCTCTTGAGAGCGGCAGCGTCCTGGTCGGTCAGCAATGGAAGATACCGCCTGTGGAGTAATACCAGATTGCTGTATCGCTCCTGGCCGCCTTGCTCCTTTGGAACCTTCATGTGACACACGATGCTGTTCGGGTGCAAAAACCATTCACCGCTGACGGCGCATTTGCCCTTCTGGGCAGACAGCAGGGAGAGTCTGCAATCGGCATACTCCATGCTGTGGCTTTGCAGCGGATGTTCCCGCAGATACGCAAATAGGGTCATATCCATCTCCAGGTTGTCGTGTATCTTTTTCCGTCCCGCCGGAGAGAAGCAGCAGACGGCGGCGCTGATTCCGATTGCGGTTTTATACTTGATAAACGCAATGGGGTAGATTGGCCGGTTGATACCGGACACATACCGCACCATTTGAGAAGCGCCGAAACGCTCCTTTTCGCTGTCCGTCATAGCGCCGCCCTCCCGGACGAGCTGACAGCCGGTTTCTGTGTTTAAACGGTTTGTCAGCACCGTCATGACTCTGCGGTGGATTTTCCGGCAGTCCAGACTGATACAGGTAGCAATCCTGTAGTAGTTCTGGATGCCCAGCACCATTTCGTCAAACAGACCAATTTCGTCCGGCTGCGTTCGCCCTTGGGCTGGTTTTGCAATGCGCTTTGCCTGCTCCACGAGCTTGCTTTCTTCCAACTGTAGCTTTTTGTCACAGATGTGGGACTTTACGACATACTTTTCACCCTTGCGGTACACCATGATTTTGAAGCCAAGAAACTCGGAGTATCGCTTTCGGACATTGACAATGCGTGTTTTCTCTGGGGAGACCTCCAGTTTCAACCGTTCGGTAATCCACCTTGTGACAGCCTCCATGGTCTTCTCCGCGTCCTCTCGGTTCCGGCAGAAGATACGGAAGTCATCCGCATAGCGCACAATGAACATTTCTTTGAGATTGCTGTTCCGCATTTTCTGGTAGCCCTTGCTCTTGTCAAAGACCTCAGAGGTGCGGATGGTGCGCCATGTTCCGTAGCGGTTTGCCACGGGGTGTTCCGTCCATTGGCTGTCGATCCAGTGATCCAACTCATTGAGCACCACATTGGCCAACAGCGGGGAAATGATCCCGCCCTGGGGCGTTCCCTTTGTCGGGTAAACGGTGCTGCCGTCCGGCATACGGATGGGAGCCTTCAGGATGCGCCTGATGACAAACAGAAGCTGTTTGTCCTGGATGCCCAGCGTCCAGAGCTGCTTGATAAGTTTGCTGTGGTTCACATTGTCAAAGAATCCTTTGATGTCAAACTCCAAAACATAGTGCAAATGCGCCCGTTGCAGCAGGGAGTAAGTACGGGAAATTGCGTGTTCCACTGACCGATTCGGGCGGAACCCATAGCTGTTGTTGCTGAACTTTGCCTCACAGATGGGTTCCAGGATTTGTTTGATGCATTGCTGCACCAATCTGTCCCAGATGCAAGGAATACCCAGCGGCCTGGTTTTGCCGTTTGGTTTTGGGATGTCCTTCCGGCGCACTGGTTTGGGACGGTAGCCGTGTTCGCTGCCTGTGACGATTTTTCTGACCTTACCGATGACCTCAGCCGGTGGAAGCCGTCCAATGTCACCGATATTCTGCTTGTCTGTTCCTGATGTGTAGCTGCCTGTGTTGGTCTTGATGTTTCTGTAGGCCAGCATGATGTTGTTCGGGCTTAATACCAGTTCCATCAGGTCGGTGAAAGTTTCTCCGGCTTTGCTTTTGGCGTACAGTTCGTCAAATGTCCGCTGCATACCGTAATACTCGGCGTGCCGCTGGGCGTCCATACACAGGACTTTTTTCCTTTCTTTTGGCATAAGGCATCACCTCCCGTTTGGAAAAGTGACCCTTTTGGTCTTACTCGAATCCTTATGATTGGATTGAATAATGCCTGTTTCCACAATTCGACTTGTGACCATTCCTCCATCCCCATTACAGGGATTTCTTCGGTTCGATCACTACTTTTCAGCAGCGGTTTGCCCGCTTATTGTTCTTCGTCGGGTTCTTCCTTGCGAAAGCCGCTGCCTTTCCTCGTTCCGGTAATTCTATCTGTGCATCCATACCTTTAGGTTTCCACTATGAGCCTGCCGGCTGGGATGTGCCTGTAACACAACATGGTCGTTCGTAGGATCAATTTCTACTAAACCACACCGGCTGCGCTTGAACGCACCCATACATTTCTATATGGTCTTCTTATAGACCCGTACATTCGCGGATTCGTCAGTCCGCCTGCCAGGGCGAACATTCTAACCATGGGTATTTTATAGACCCTTGGCCTATAGGCAACACAGTCTGCCTCCAGACCGCTTTCGGCCGCCGTTGGCGGCGGCTACGGTTGCTCTCAGCCGTTGTCGTGGGGCTTCGTACACCGGCTTTGCAGCCAATGCACGCCCACCGAGGGCAGGCGTTTCAGGGCGTTACCCCGTCATTCCACCTGTCGAATTACCAGTTATCCAAACAACGGTATTTTGTTGTTTGTCCGCTGACTTCTTACCGTCAGCGAAGGAGTCGCACTTACCCAAAAATCTTCTCCGGACTTATCGCCATCTCCCTTCGTATTGACGATGATCGTATTGACCAGCTTGAGGATGTCCTTCTCGCTGCGGATGTAGCTGAACGGGTTGTAGTGCATGGATTTACGGAAATTGATGGTGTTCAGCGACTTGATGACGTAGCCTCCCTTTTCAAGCATTTTGCCGCACTCCACCAGCACCGTACCCTTCGGATCAGTAACCACATAAGAGCTGTGCATCTGCATCAGGTTTGGCTTCACGAAAAAGCGCGTCTTGCCTGAGCCGGAACCGCCGATGACAAGGATGTTCTTGTTGCGGGCGTATTTCGGCTGCTTTGGGCGGCTGTTCATGGTCAAGAACTCCGTCTGCGTCAAGATGACGTTGTTCGAGAACTCCGGGTCCATGTACGGCTTGATGTCCTCCGCCTTGCCCCATCGTGCAGAGCCGTATTCTTCGCCCTGCCGGAACTTCTTGCGGTTTTTGCCCTTGACGTAGACCGCCAACTTGAGTAGCGCACCGGCAATCAGACCGATGAGCAGATCGACGGGATGAAAGCTGGGCAGCGGATTTGCAAAGGCAGTGCCGAACACGGCAAAGCCGTTTGTCAGCTTGTCGATGAACTCCGTGCCGGGAGCGAGACGAAACACGGCGGCGATCTTATCCGCAAAGTAGAAGGCGAAGACATACGGTAGGTTCAGAAGAACGAGCTTCTTCACATCGGGTTTGTTCACAGCTCCACACCCCGATCCTTGGTCTTGACCTTGACCTTCTCCTTATGCTGCGCCTTGCTCTGGGCTTTCTCCTGATCCAGCTTGTGCCGGATGGACGGCTGTTCCTTCTGCTTGACCGTCTTGGCGGAGAACTCCTTGAAGGCGGCGGTCATGACATCAACGTCCCGTCCCTTGAAGAAGACAAGATAGCTGGGCGGCTCAACGGAAACGTCCTTCTTGAGCGCAAAGTCCAGACCGTATTTGCTGGCAGTCCGCTCAAAGGATTTGATATTGCCATCCGTCACTTCGATGTTGGAGATGGCGGCGTTCTGGCTCATCAGATGCTTGATTGACTGTTTGCCGCGATAGGTTTTGGGCTGCTGCATCTGCTTCTGCGCTTTCTCGATCTCCTGCACGAACTTGTCCAGTGCCTTTTTCAGCACCTCGGCTGAGATTTTGCCGCCCTTGATCATGATTGCAACAACTTTGGTGTTGACTTCATCCTGCATTGCGGCGTTTACCTCCTTTCATTGGAATGATTATGGGGACTGCTGCCGAAGCTAAGGCGGCACAATCCGGCGATAGATGCTTTTCATTTACACTGTCCTCCTTTCCGAGCATTGCTCACGATGGTATTCATTAAAGAGTGTCTTCACAAAGGCTATAATCGTAGGTCTTCGGCTTCTTTGACCCTGCCGATCTGTCCTGCCCGTAGAAATCATGATTGACGAGGGCGGAGTAGTAATTGTCTATCGTCAGAGAGGCGTTATACAGAGCGGTCATCAGGTACGCCCGGATATTACGGATGTCTGACGGGTTCTTGTTCATTGCTTCCAGAACGTACTCAATGTGGCTGCTATTCAGCTTGAGAAAGCGGGATTTGACTACTTGCTGCGGCATATCCTCGCCATTGATGCGGATGGTCGGCGCAGTGGAACAGACGGCATCCAGCATGATGTCCATGATCTCCCGGAAGCGGTCTTTATCGAACTTCGGATCCTGACAGAGAATGTCGTAGTCAAGATTCTCTTTGATAATCTCTTCATACTCGCTTCGCTCATCCATCCTGTCCATCCCATCAAGATTGATGGATTGATAGTTCTTTGAGAGAGTATTTCTTTCTTGGGTAATTACTTGATCAGTATTTATTTGTGCGGACTTATCCCCGCGTGGATTATCCACATCTGGCTTCTCCACACATGGATTTTCCGTGTGTGGTATTTCCCGTTCTGGCGTGGACTCCTGCGGCTCTTCGTATATCTCAAAGATTGTGCTGCTCATCCTGCCTTTACCGTCTCTCTGCCGGTGCCGGACAAGGTAGCCGTGCTTTTCAAGCTCACGGAGCGCGGAGAGAATGGCATCCGGACCTTCCTTGCAGATTGCAGAAAGTCCCTTGGTTGAGAACTTCCAGCCATCATTGAACGAGAGCATCTTTGAGAGAAGACCGACCGCCTTGAGTGACAGGCTCTTGTCTCGGAGGTGGAAGTTCGCCATGACGGTATAGCCACGATTTTTATTTACGCGATAGACTGCCACGAAAATCACCTTGCCATCTTGGAAAGCAGTTCTTCGCCGCACTTTTTCTGGAACTTCATTCGGATGACCTCCTTGCCCTTCGGCGTGAAGTAGGTCTGAGAACCGGTGTAGCAGAACGTCACAAAATCGCGGACGATGAACAGTCCGGCATTGCTGTCCTTGTTGTAGGGAAGAAGCTGCCCGGAAGGAGAGCGGAACAGGTACTTTTCTTTGAGAAGGAACTGGACGAACTTGCGCTCCGGGATTTTCAGTTCCTTCGCCGTCGTTCGGATATTGGTGCAGTCATCCGGATTGATGAAGGCGTCGTAGTAATCGGCTTTGGGCTTTGCCGTGATCAGCTCACACTCAAGAGCCTTTACGCGATTCTTTTCCAAAATCAACGCCTGAGCAAACTCCACAATGACCGCAGGTTCCTTCTGAATGCGTTCCAGAAGGGAGTCCGTCATGTAGCCGCCGGTCTTGCGAATGGTAGGAATGACCTCATCAAATACCCACAGTTCAAACTTTTCAGCCACAGGAAGTTTGCTGCGAATAATTAGCCGATAAACGTCTCCTTCCGGGATGAAGTTGATACTCTGAACTTTCCCGCTGATAGGGGTAGAACGTTTCGTTATAGCCCTGCAATGGTCGTTGACCGCCTTGTTCGGGTTGGTGTAACCGAGTGCCTTTGCAACATCTGCCGCACAGAACAGAACTTTTTCTCCTTCGAGGATCGTTCTTACCTCACCAAACTGTTCATTCTTGAAGATTTCGATTTTGTTATCCATGACTGGCTTCCTTTCCGGCATCAGATGTGCCACTTTGATTTTTGAGGGTTGAAACGGGATTGCAGCAGTAGGGACACTCCGCAAACACGCAGGACTGATATTTCCAGAAGGGACGATGAAAGCGGCAGCTTCGGCACTCAGGGAGAATGCCATCCACACCGCTGTCATAATGCTCAAAGCCGGGTGTGGTCTGCATCAGCAATTCGAGTGCTTGCAGATCACCGGCTGTCATGCGTTTCATGCTTAAAAACTCCTTTCCTTCGCCGCATCGCCAGCAAATATTCCGGCTTTTGGGCAACAAAAAAAGAGGGTTTGCTTCTTACTCCAAATTGGAGAAGAAACAAACCCTCTTCGTTTACGATGTAGTTCAGATGATTTCTCGGATGGTATGAATGACACCGAGCAGCAGCCCGATGAAGAAGGCAAGTCCTCCGATAAGACCGCCTATGATTAAGTTCAATGCGAAGATGCCGACTGAGCCGGAGATACCGTAGCCGCTGGGAACGAGCCAGAGGCACATCTTCCGGATGCCGAATGGCAAGCCGACGCAGATCCACATAAGGAAGTAGTCACATACGCCGTCAGGCATATAGATCGGCTTGAGAAATGACGCGAGGCAGAACGCAAGCGCGATTGGAAGCAGAACCTCCTTCAAGAAGACTTTGATAGCACCCACTATATCCTCCTTCTGCCGGAAGTGTGCAGCAGCACCCTCCGGCTTGCTTGATTATTGTGAAAGTCCTTTGTTTTCGGTCAAAAAAAGAAGGGACTAAGCCAGAATGCCTTGATTTTCAAGGTCTTTCTGATTTAGTCCTATTATCGCACAATAATCTTTGACAATGACTGTCTTTACAAGCCCTTTTTCAATATCCGCCGACATTTCCTTAAAGCTTGGGCGGTCAAAATTCGTACCCGTATAGCCGTCGTCCACATAGAATTTCGGGTTAGGGAAACCGTGTTCCTTTGCGTACTTCATCAGATATTCTTTCTGGTTTACAATGCTGTTGCTCTCGCCTTCCCGTCCGTCGTCCTGGCTTAAACGGCAGTACAAGGCGGTAAATTTTTCCTGCTGTCTTTTCATAAGGTTCTCCTTTCCGACAGCAGACACGGTATTGTGAAGTGTAGGTACAGTGTACCATACCTGTCCTCAAACTTCAACGCTTTAAAGCGGTAATTCTTCTGCGGTCTGCTATGCTCCGTCATCGCCACTCCAATCCCCGTCATTATAACATTCATATCCCTGCATGCCACGCATAAAAATATCCGTAAGCTTGGAAAGCAAATCCCGCCCGTCCTTTCGGAAATGGGCGTCGACGGTGTATTCCGTGCCGCCGATTTTCTCGGTAAAGCTCATCTGCTCTGGAACACGGACAAGGGGAGTGACGTTTTGGACGGGCGGCAGAGGGGGATATACTTTATCGGGATTTACCATAGGGGCGTCCCTGTATTCCTCCATGATTGCCTGTATTTCTTCTTCGGACTTTCTGCTCATCGCAATGATTCCTCCCTCCTGCGGTCTGTTTTGCCTGCCCTCCCGTTCTGGTTTGAACGCTGTTTTTCAGCCGTATCGTGGATTTGGTTTAAACAATCATCAATGTGGGCAGAGCGTTTTTCAATTCCATCCGCATATTTCAGCCGCTTTCGCAGTTCTGTTATCTGCTCCGTCACTCCGTTTTTTTCTTCTCGGAGCGTTTCTTTCTCGGCGGGTGAAGCACGCCGTATCTTATTCTGCAAGTGCCGCCGATAGTCGGTAAGCATGTCCATTTCCGTCTGGTTTTTCTCCCTGTCGGCGTGCAAATCGGAGAGGGTGGAGATGTCATGCTCTGACATATAGCGTACCTGTGCGGTAATCTCGTCCAGTTTCCGAAGCTCCTCTTTCATCAGCGGGCTTGTCGGCTTGTAGTCCGTGCCTTTCGGGAATATCCCCAACTGATAGCACCAGTAATAATACAACGCTAAGATTCCCGTGGTTTTCTGGTGCGGTTTCCAAGCCTTTTTATATTCCTCTGGCATATGGGGAGAGTAGGAAATCCTCGCTTTATAGTTCCCGTACCTTGCCCTTGTGCCTAAATGTGAGCGGATAAAATCGGGCGTTAAGCGTTCATCAAGCGTATCTAATCTTGTAAAATGCTTATACTGCGGCAGCTTCATCTTCCAATGCCCGCCCGAAAAATCAACCTCGTAGCCTTTGTCGGTAAGGTATCTCATCATGTGCGGAATATCCCGACTGCCGCTGATTGCCTCCGCCAAATCTTCCAGATAGACGTTGTAGCGTGTCGGCTTGCCGCTCTTTTCATCCAGATACAGCGGTCTTGAAGGGGCTTTCTTCGGGTTCTCAATCACCGATAATCCGTACTCTCTGCACAAGCGGTCTGACGTTTCCCTTAGCCGTTTCTGCTCCGATTTTGAGTAATTATATTTGCTCCCATCCAGATATGCTCATGTGTGGTAAAGTATCACAAGAAAATTATGTCGAATTGACAGCCGCCTCCGCTATGCCGAATAAGGAGATAAAGAGTCCTCAAATTTTGCGCTGCTAAATGAAGACGAGCGGAAGTAATCTCCCGCTCGTCAGTAAACTTAACTATGCCATATCAATCCCGCTTCTTTCCCGCCACTGGCACCAAGAACAGCGCGGGCAACAGCAGGAAAGCGGTGCAGACCAGCCCCCAGGGTATGGACACCTGTTGGGCTACCAGCCCCACAATAGGCCCGCCGATGATCTGCCCGAAAGAGTCCAGTTGTCCACTGGTAGAAAAGACTGTGGCGCGCATTTTCTCCTCCACATGGTCGTTCATCCAGGCGGCCAGCACCGGCTCCTTGATGGTGCGCATAAGCCCCGCCAGGAGGAACATCAACAACATGAACCAAAAGCTCCGCCCCACCGCAAAGAGAACTAGGCACAGGATATACCCGGCGCTGGTGGACATGACCACACTGGTTCGGCTGACAGTCCCTTTTTTCTCCATGCGGGC
>NZ_JBBMEK010000106.1:0-10046 GCF_040096555.1 Coprococcus intestinihominis
GTAGGCTTATCATAAGAGTAACCGAACGGAATACGCCCGCCATTCCATACACCATTAGAGGCACGGTTAATCATGGTTGCTGTTACACGTTCTGAGGTCATGTTACGCTCAAGCTCTGCAAATACTAGGATGATCTTCAGCATGGCTTCTCCGATAGCTGTACTGGTGTCAAATTGCTCGTTTTTAGACACGAACGTGACACCGAGATCCTTCAATTCTGCATACATATTCGCAAAGTCCAGAAGGTTCCTAGAGATTCGGTCGATCTTCCAAACAAGTAAGTGAGTAAAAAGCCCTTGCCGGATCTGGGACATCATTTTCTGATATGCCGGACGGTCGGTATTCTTTCCGGAATATCCAGCATCCTCAAAAATCACAAAGTCATCTGTATTCAGGATATACTTGCAGTAAGAAGTAAGATCCTGTTTCATCATTGGCAATGAATCTTTATCTATCTGGTAGACCGTGGAAACACGGACGTAAATCGCCACCCGGATAGGCGTTTCTGAGCCCGATCCGGGCATCTTAAAGTTTTTCTTCATAATTCCTCCATCAAAAAGAAATAGCCCCTCCACGGGGCTATACTTAGTTCACATACGGCATGTATTTATTCAGTGCCGCCCATACTACATTTTTGTCATCACGGCTTGCGACCTGGTAACAAGCCAGTAGCCGTTGCAATTCCTGAACTTGCTCCTGGCGTTCTTTTTCTTCCTGAGTTTCAGTGCTGCTCATAAGTACACCTCCAGATATTTTATTTACAGTTGTTCCGAGATCCTGGAAAGATACCGGATCTGAAAGCTCTCTTATCCTGGAAAGAGAAACAGTTTTTGCGTGTCCGAAAGAGACGTTAATATCGCTGGTAAGAACTGGATAAAATTCCCAATTATCAGTATTTGTTACTGGAAGATCACAGAGAAAGCAGAAAATGTACATGTCCGAACATCGTTCCTTTTCACTCCAAGAATCTCCGGTAATATGATGATGTCTATCTGCAATATCAAAAACAATCCGTTTGTTTTCAGAAATGGCACCACTTTCTGGATGCTTGCATGTGATCTTAGCTGATGATTTTATCTCAAAAGAAAAAGAGCCTGATACAAGATCACATTTTCCCCAGTGGCTACGCCGCTGCTCTATACCAAGAGCTTTCATCACAAGGAACTCCGCTAAGGCGCCACGTACAGAAGAATCAATAGAGTACGATGCGTACCATTCCCAGAAGTCAACAGTAGAAAACCCAGAAGGGGAACCAAGGGTGCGAAAGTCCAACCAGCGGTCCATATTTTCAGTATGCAGCTTATCGGATAATAAATTGGATATATTACCGATGCAGTTTTTCTTTGAATCCATTTTCATCTTCCTCGCTATGTATTAAGTGTCATGGTAATGATTTCTTCGCCATGTAAAATATGGTAATGATATTATCCCCTTTTACGGTCTGCGTACTTTTCTGGAATAACCATATGGGTACGAAGAAAGTCTTTGCACATTTTCTGCTTATCATCTGGAATATGAGTGATAATGTCGATCCATTCAGGATCCAGACAGGAAACCTCAGTATAAAGCTTTCTCCCGTATACCAGATAATCCAGAGATACGTCCAAATGCTCCGCAAGCTGCATGACAGTATCAATCTTCGGAATGGATCCCTCTTTCCATTTTCCGGTGCTTCCGGTACTCATATGTAATTCTTTTAAAACAGTAGTCACTGTAGTGCCTTTTTCTGCACAAACAGCTCTCAGATTATCGTAGAACATAAAATCCTCCTAAAAATAAACTCACTAAAAGAGTGTTTATGGCATTGACAAACTCACTACAGTGAGCTATACTAACAAACATAAACAACAAAACATAATCAATTTAATAATTGAAAAAGCACTTCTATCATACCAACAAATGTTAGGTAAGTAAAGAAGGAAAAGGAGGGAACTCATGGAAAAAAAGCTGTCTGCGTGGTGCAAAAACGCCAAGATCGAAATGATTAACCGTGATCTTAAAACCACAACATTAGCTAAGGAGCTGGATATGAACCGAAGCTATGTCAGTTCGATCTTGAACGGGCGTGTCTACAGTGCTCCGGCAGTCAAAAAGATTTCTGATTACCTGGGGATCGCTGACAGTGACACCACAACTGTATGATTAAATAGTAACTCACGGAGGGACGTTAGAACATGGAGAAAGAATGTATGAATTGCGGTGGAAGTATCTACTTTCAGTGTAGAAAAGAAGCTGCAAAATACAATGATAGGCTGAGTAGCCGTGAGGGAGCTTCCGAGATGCTGAATGTATCTGTATCAAGCCTGAGCAATTATGAGTTGGGACTGACACCAGTACCGACCGATGTTGTTGTAAGAATGGCTGACCTTTACGGAGCACCGGAACTGGAGGCTTGCTATTGCAAAAATGATTGCCCTATTGGAAAGAGGCAGAACATCGCAACAAAGATCCGGGGGATTGAGCAGATTACTTGTAGTCTCCTGAATCATGCAGACGATGATCGGTTACACAGTATTAAGAAAGGACTTCTCAGAATTGCCAGTGATGGAAAGCTGGATCATGGAGAAGAGGAAGAGCTGAAAAAGATAGTAGCATGCCTGAGCGATTTTGCGGATGACGTGATGGAACTCAGGATGTATTTGAAAAAGCATGGAGGTACACCGGATGGAACTAATTGAGAAATTAAAAAAACAGCTGTCCGAGGAGTACGGGATCCATAGCGACCAGGAACTCATGGACGCTATAGCACATCAGAAACCTATTGACATTGGAGTATTCGTGAAGGAGGTAAACGGAATTGAGAAAGCTAGTTAAAGTATCGGCTATGCTTGCGATTGCGGCGATCATGCAGATCGGAGGATGTAAGCTGGCATATGCCGAGAGAGGATATAAGGCGATCGGGAGTGAAAGACTGATTTTTCCGGTAGTGCTCTTTCTTGAATATAAGGCTTTCTGCGAGCCGGGAGAATCCTTCTACGAAGATGAAGAGGAGGAGTACGATGCTTGATATTACAGCAGAAACAAAGAAAGTCCGTGAGGACATGGAAAAGCAAGGATATGTGCTGACCGAGGAAGAGTATCAGATCATCCTGGAGTACACGATCAGAAAGAGTGATCGGTGCGGAAAGGGCAGGGATTATGTACCGCTGCTTCTGGAGGATGAAATTAAGAATTACTACTTTCGCAACACGGTAACAGCCATCTCACTTATAAATATGGCAGTAGCCTAAAGGAGGAAAACATGGGACAGATGACAGCAGATCAGTACCTGGATCAGATCCAGAACCAGTTAATGAAAACCCTGACTGAGAAAAAAGACGCTATGCCGCCTGGATTCAATCAGCAGAGATTCGCTCTGAACTGTATCACAGTGATCCGGGACATGATGAAGGATTACAAGAAAAGAGAACAGCTCCAGACGGTTGATATCAATTCAATCGTGCTCTGTATGATAAAAGGAGCGTACCTGGGGTTAGATTTCCTGAACGGGGAGTGCTATGCGATCCCGTATAAGGGCGAAATGACATTCCAGACCGACTACAAAGGCGAAATTAAGGTTTGCAAGCGGTTCAGTGATGATCCGATCAAAGATATTTATGCAAAAGTAGTCCGTGAAGGAGATGTCTACGATGAAGGAGTGGAGGCAGGCGTTCAGAAGTTGAGCTTTAAGCCAGTTCCATTCTCAAACAAAGATATCATCGGAGCGTTTGCAGTAGTCATGTATGCGGATGGAACCATCAAATACGACAGTATGAGCGTGGAAGAGATCAGACATACAAAAGACGTCTATTCAAAAGCTGCGAATAGCCAGGCGTGGAAAGAATCATTTGGAGAAATGTGCAAGAAAACAGTCATCCGCAGGCTGAGCAAACTGATTGATCTGAATCTGGACAAAGTGGAGCTGATTAAGGCTTATGAAGAGGGATCCGGATTTGAGTTTGAGAATCAGCAGATCTCCGGAGGATCCACCAGACAGCCAGCACAGCTTCCAGGATCGGACAATGTGGTTGATGCCTTTGCACCAGGGCAGACAGCCGGACAGAAAACGATTGAACAGAAGCCGCAGCCGGCAGTAACACCACAGGACTTCCGAAAAGCACCAGAGAGAGTACCGATCCCGGCAGAAGAAGCACCACAGAGCATGCCGGATGAAGGCTTTATGATGCCGGAGGATTTTCCGGATAACGAGTTACCATTCAAGTAAGTAAATGGAGGATATGGGAATGAATGAATTACAAGTAAAAGTACAGCAGACACCAGGAACAGTAACATGGAATTATGAAGATCTGAAAAAGGCGATCACGAACGCTCTGGAAGTATACAAGACCACGGAGTACGATGATTCAAACATCGGTCAGGCAAAGAAAGACAGAGCAATGTTAAACAATCTTTCTAAGTCTGTAAACGCCAGAAAGATCGAGATCAAGAAAAAGTGTTTGGAACCATATGAACTGATTGAAACCCAGGCAAAAGAGCTGATGGCGATTATCCAGGAACCGATTGCAGTTATTGATGAACGCCTGACAGAGTATGAAACTGCCAGAAGAAAAAAGGCAAGAGCTGTGATCCTGGAATATATGCAGAAAGCATTTGAAGGGATCGAACAGCAGATTGCAGATAAAGCCAAGAACGCTCTTTATGATGACCGCTGGGAAAATGCGACAGCTAAGAAATCAGAATGGCAGGCTGCCATTGATGCCAGGGCGGATGCAATCAGGTCAGATCTGCAGGTTTTGGCTGGCATCGAGGAGAAATTCAGATCTTACGCCATGGATGCGTACAGACCGAACCTGAGACTTGCGGATGCAATGCAGAAAGTCCAGGAACTGAGAGCACAGGAAGCAGCCATCCTGAAAAGACAGCAGGAAGAGGAAGAAAGAAAGAGACGTGAGGAAGAGGAACGCCGCAGACGTCAGGAGGAGCTTGCGAAACGTGAAGCAGAACTTGCAGCTCAGAATCAGCAGGAGGAGGCTACTCAGACATCCGGATATCCGGAAAGACCGCAATCGGACATCGGAAGGACGATTGACAACATCGAAAGAGAGGCATTTGCCCGTGCGACAGCATCAACTCCGATCCAGGAACCAATCGTTGAGCTGGCACCGGAACCAGTTCAGGATCCGGAAATTCCTTTTGATCCGAAACCGAGCCAGACGATCAGAATCACGGGATCCCCGGAGGATTACCAGAAGGTAATTGAGTACATTAAGGCAATGGGAATTGACTACGAGGAGGTATAATTCATGGGCTTTCAGCTAACATCGGAGAATTATTACTCCGACATAGCCAATTATGAGTACATGTCAGTTTCTCAGTTCAAAGATTTTGCCGGAACATACGGAAAACTGGGATGTGAAGAGTGTGCGCTGGCTAAGATTCGTGGGAAATATAAAGAACCGGATCGAACAGCACTCCTGGAAGGAAGCTACGTGGATTCCTTCTATGAGGGTACTCTGGATAAATTCAAAGAAGAACATGCAGAGTTGTTCAGACAGGACGGAGAATTAAAAGCAAATTTCATAAAGGCAGAAAAGGCGATTGCAAGAAGTTTGAGAGATCCGCTTTTCCAGGAATACATGTCTGGAGAAAAACAGGTCATAATGACCGGAGAGCTGTTTGGATCCAAGTGGAAGATCAAAATGGACAGCTACCATCCGGGCAGAGCGATTGTGGATCTGAAATACATGCAGTCACTCACAAAGTTCGGATATGTTCCGGACATCGGGTATCTGGATTTTGTCCGCTACTGGGGATATGACCTCCAGGGAGCTATTTACCAGGAGATCGTTTACCAGAACACCGGAAAGAGATTGCCGTTCTACATTGCCGGAATTTCCAAAGAAGAGGCAATGAACATCGAAGTGATCTACATACATGACAACTACCTGAAAGAGGCGATGAAGGTAATAGAAAGCCGGATGCCGAGGATCCTACAAGTGAAATATCACGGAGCGAAACCTGACCGATGCGAGCAGTGCATCTGGTGTAGAGACACCAAGGTGCTGACAAAGCCGATCGGGATCGGGGATCTGACAGCGAGTTTATAGTATGGAGGTGCAGGAGATGGCATGGATCACGGTGGATCAGAAGCTGATCGGAGGTAAATTAAGGGATTTTGCTAAGAGATCCGGAATCAGCCAGAATGAGGCAATCGGGATCCTGATTCGCCTCTGGCTGTGGGGAATTGACAATGCAGAAGAGAGTGGACGGATTGTAGCTGCCGAACATGAGGACATCGAGGAAGCGATCCGTCCGGGATTCCTGGAGATTGACCGGAGTACAATTTCAAATATCGTTGACAATTTGATTGAGTGCGGATGGATCGACCAAGAGAATGGCTCCTTATATCTGCATGACTGGACGGACTGGAGAAGTTACTATACGTCATATGAGCAGAAGAAAGCGAAACATGCGGAACGGATGCGAGATTATAGAGCCGGAAAGAAAAAGAGCCAGGATCCGGAACCGGAGAAAAAGCCGGAAGGATCCGGAAAGACGAAACGTAATGAGTATGCAGTAGCTTTTGAAGAGTTCTGGAAGGTCTACCCGAGAAAAGTGGATAAAGGAAACGCTTATAAGAAGTACCAGGCAAGATTGAATGACGGATATTCGGATGCGGAGTTGCTGACAGCTGCAACCAATTATGCGAACCAGTGCCAGAGAGACAAGACAGAGACAAAGTTCATAAAGCATCCAAAGACGTTCCTGAGCGATACAATGCCATTTACGGACTTCCTGGATAATAGAACCCAGGAGCCAGCGAAAACGTTCAGGAAAGGCGAAAATCCGTTCATGTAGACAGAAGGAGGATAACTGGAAATGGAAGTTGGAGGCATGTTGCCCTCTCATAGTCAGGAAGAGATAAGCCCGATCAAAGAGGGAGATTACGTTGGAGAAGATGGTCTGATCCGATGCGGAGTATGCGGCAAACGGAAACAGTTCAAAATTGAGATCTCAGGATTCAAGAAGATTGTGCCTTGCATTTGCAAGTGCAGATCTGACGAGATCGAAAAGGAAAAGCAGAAAGATGAACACGAACAGCGGATGCACGCTATTAACCGCCTGAAAGATGCTTCCATGATGGCAAGTAAGTTCCGGGATGCGGATTTCTCTGGATATAAGGTCAGGGAGGAGAACCAGGAAGCATACAAACTGGCACTAAATTACGTGAAGAAATTCCGTGAAATGAAGGAAAAGAACCAGGGACTGTTGTTATACGGTCCGGTCGGAACCGGAAAGAGCTTCACTGCCGCTTGTATTGCAAACGCCCTGATGGAGCAAAACATCACAGTGATTATGACATCATTCGTGAAGATCCTCCAGGACATCGGAACCGGAGACGAAGCGAGCTACATACAGATTCTAAACAGTGCATCATTGCTTATCATTGATGATCTGGGAGCTGAGCGAAATACAGATTATGCCCTGGAAAAGGTATACAACGTCATTGACAGCCGGATCCGGACAGATAAGCCGATGATCCTGACAACGAACCTGGAGTTGTCGGAAATGCTTCAGACTACAGATATCCGCTACAGAAGAGTTTATGACCGGATCTTTGAAACATGTTATCCGGTTGAAATGCCGGGGAAATCCTTCCGGCAGATAGAAGCAGCACAGCGATTCAATGACATGAAAGAATTATTACAGTGAGGTAGAGAATGGGAAAGTTAGGAGAGAATATCAAGCGGATCAGGGAAGGGATGGGGCTGTCTCAGAGGCAGTTCGGGGAACTGATCGGAAAGAGTGATAGCCAGATCTGGAGCTATGAAAACGATAGAACAGACATCCTGGCATCAACACTTTATAAAATTGCGGCGGTAGCCAATGTAGATTTTAATAATCTGATGGCTGGCATTATCCCGGAGAAAGAACCGGAGAAAGAGCCAGATCCGGAGTGGGATGCAGAGCTGAGGATCTATAACATGGAGGATCGCCTGACAGTGATTAAGATCCTGGCGAAAAACGGGTACGATGTGGGACAGAATAAACGCCTGAAGGGGAAAGGAAACTCTCTGGATTATTTCGTACATGCAAAAGATCTTGCAACCAACGCTGACACATCGAAATAGGAGGTGGACATGGAAGTAAGATTTACAGTACCTGGAGAACCGACCGGGAAAGGCAGACCGCAGACAAAGGTAATGTACAGTGCGAAAGGGTTCACTGATAAGAAAACAGGAAAAACCAGGAATACATTAGTGAACAACGTTACACCAAAGAAAACAGTCATATATGAGAACCTGGTACGCACGGAGTACAGTGCTGCATACCCGGAATTTAAGTTTCCTGATGGTACGATGCTGGATATGCGGATCATGGCGTATTATTCCATACCAAAGTCTGCATCTAAAAAGAAAAAGGCATCCATGCTGGCAAATGAGATCAGACCGACAAAGAAGCCGGACATGGATAATGTAGTTAAGATCATAGCGGATTCACTGAATCAGGTGGCATACCGTGATGATACACAGATCGTAGATTGCCAGTGCCGGAAGTTCTACTCCGAGACACCAAGAGTAGAGGTAATCATACGATCTATTGAGCAAAATAGGCAGGAAGGAGCGAGATAATGAACAATTACGAAGAAATGAGGATTGAAAGCGATGTATTCGCCACAGCCAGAGAGAATTTTGATTTGCTGATGCAGAGGCTTTTCAAGAGCATGGAGAAGAATAACTCCGATGAAGGTAGCATCACTCTGAAAGTGGATCTGCAAATGAGCCAGGACTGGGTTCCGGATGGAAAAGGAGGATCTATTGAGATTAACAAGCCAGTAATCAAACATAAGGTTTCCATTGCGGTTCCGGTAAAAGATTCCATGGATGGCAAGAAAGACGCCGGAATGAACCTTGTATGGGATGAAGATCTAAAACGGTATGTCCTGAAATACATCAATGAGGGAGGACAGCAGAGCCTTTTCGATCCGGATTATGAAGAGAACCTGAAAGCTGGAGCAGATCTGGACGAAAGTACAATGCTTCCTGGTCCATCAAACGCACTTCCGGAGGATAACGGAGTAATTGATGCGGAATTTAAGGAAGTGGATCAGTCCGAGGAAGCCGAAAATCAGGCAGATACGCCAGCTAATGAAGAAATTACCGATCAGGAGGAAACAAACGCTCCTGGAGGCGATACGGAAGCTACAGACAGCACGGATGACAACGGAGATTATGAGTATGAAGATCCAGAGGAGGGTATGCCGGAATGAGAAGAGAGAAAGCACCGGACAAATTCTCGCAGTGCCGAAAGTGCGGAGCACGGATCATATTCGTGAGAATGAAATCCGGAAAGAGCATGCCAGTCAACCCAAACTTCGTAAACTTCCGGAGAGATGGTGGTAAGGACAGAATTGTCCTTGCCAACGGAGAAGTAACATCTGGAACTATCGTAACCGATCCTGGTGAAGCCCAGGGGTTCGGTTATGTATCACATTTTGCAACATGCGAATACGCACAGACATTCAGGAGGAAATGATAATGTATTTGAAAGATATGGTAGGCAAATTAGCAATCAGAACAGCGGAGGCGTTCAATCCTGAACCATTCCCACCAGTACACTTAAATATCGGCTTTCCAGCGTTTTCGCCTAAACCTGGATCCACACGGAAATACATGGACGAGCCGGTAAAGATTATCAACGTAAAAGAAGATCAGGTTGTCATAGAAGAACACGGAGAAAGAAAGCTTCTGGAGAGAAGGTACATTGACAATCACTGGATTGATTATGACAAGTTTCTGCATCCAGAGAAGGAAGAACAGGAAAAGTTAGAGGATATGGCGAAAGAGATCAAAGCGGCTGCAGAGCCTCTCAGGAGATTTTTGGAGAAGTATTATGATCCGACGGTTGAGGTTGTTGTTGATACTGGAGTGGTTACAGTGAAAAGAGGAGAGTACATGACGATCTTTCAGAAAGAGGAGGTGCCAGAAGAAAATGAATGATTTTACAATCAGACGTGTGACGGATCCGAAAGAAGGTCCGATTGACGGAGTGAGTGCAGAGACTGTGGGAGTATATACAAAGTTCAGAGGAAAAGGTCTATTCCA
>NZ_JBBMEK010000107.1:0-10045 GCF_040096555.1 Coprococcus intestinihominis
AACAATAAAGGAGAATTAAAATGGTAAAGGTAATTGGCGTGAGATTCCGAAACGCAGGTAAGATCTATTATTTTGACCCGCTGGATCTGGATATAGAAGTGGGGCAGAATGTGATTGTGGAGACTGCGAGAGGTATTGAATATGGCCATGTGCTCATTGCACCGCGTGAAGTAGACGACAGCAAAGTGATACAGCCTTTGAAGGCTGTCATTCGTCTTGCAACACCGGAAGACGATGAGATTGAACGCAAGAATAAAGAGAAAGAGAAAGACGCATTTAAGATCTGCCTTGAGAAGATTGCCAAGCACAAACTGCAGATGAAGCTGATTGATGCGGAATATACATTTGACAACAATAAAGTCCTTTTTTACTTTACAGCAGACGGACGAATTGATTTCCGTGAGCTGGTGAAGGATCTGGCTTCGGTATTCAAGACACGTATCGAACTGCGCCAGATTGGTGTCCGTGATGAGACGAAGATCATGGGCGGTATCGGTATCTGCGGCAGAAGTCTCTGCTGTCATACATTTTTGTCGGAATTTGCACCTGTGTCGATTAAGATGGCGAAGGAACAGAATTTATCTTTGAATCCGACAAAGATCAGCGGTGTCTGCGGCCGACTGATGTGCTGTCTGAAGAATGAAGAGGAGACGTATGAGTGGCTCAACAGCAAGCTGCCGAATATCGGTGATCGTGTGACGACAGATGATGGCTTTAAAGGTGAAGTACAGAGTGTCAGCGTACTGAGACAGCTTGTGAAGGTGATCGTCACCCTTGAGAATGACGAGAAAGAGATCCGTGAGTATAAGGTAAGCCAGCTGAAGTTCCGTTCGAAACGCCGCAGAGATAAAGGCAATGTGAATGATGCGGAGCTGAAAGCTCTTGAGGCGATGGACCGTAAGGAAGGAAAGTCATCATTATAATGGATTATTTATTACCCGGTGAAAGATTTGACGAACTTCAAAGAAATGGCTACCGTATTATTCAGAATCCGGCAAAGTTTTGCTTTGGCATGGATGCGGTTCTGCTTTCGGGCTTTGCACGGGCAAAACGCGGTGAAAGGGTACTGGATCTCGGAACGGGTACAGGCATTATCCCGATTCTGATGGCAGCGAAGACGGAGGGTGAGCATTTTACGGGACTTGAGATTCAGGAAGAAAGTGCGGATATGGCGGCCAGAAGTGTAGCCTGCAATGGGCTTCAGCAGAAGATAGATATTGTCAATGGCGATATCAAAGAGGCATCCGGGATATTCGGGGCTGCTTCTTTTGATGTTGTGACGACGAATCCGCCGTATATGACGGATACCCATGGGCTGAAGAATCCTGATATGCCAAAGGCAATTGCCAGGCATGAAGTATTGTGCACATTAGATGATGTTGTCCGGGAAGGGGCAAAAGTGTTAAAGCCCGGCGGCAGGTTTTATATGGTGCATCGGCCATTCAGACTGGTTGAGATTTTTCAGACGATGACGAAGTATAAGCTTGAGCCGAAGCGAATGAAACTGGTGTACCCTATGGCGGACAGAGAACCGAATATGGTGCTGATCGAGGGCATCCGAGGGGCAAAATCCATGATTAAGATTGAAAAGCCTCTAATTGTTTATGAGAAGCCCGGCGTTTATACTTCGGAGATCTATGATATCTATGGCTATTAGAATAAGTGCATAGCGATGTAGCAGATAAAATGCAGAAAAAAGGCGGATGAATTTTCTCATCCGCCTTTTTTCTGCATTTTATCTGCTGCATGTAATATGGATCATTCATTCGGTATCCTATATCCGATAAAAATCGGTTATTAACGGTATTCTTTGAAGCAGGTGACCGGAATCATATAGCGGTTAGGCAGATCCGGCCGCTTACCCGGATATTCGCCGATGGCAATGCCGTTGTAGCCCTTTTCAAGCAAGGTATTCAACTGCGCCAGACTGATGATGGCCACGGAATTCTCGCCATCTAAGTAAGCAATATGGTAGAATTCAGGGCGAATACCGGCATTTTTTGTAAATGCGCAGATATTCTTGTAAACATGCTTGCCCAGCAGCAGGCTGTCGCAGCCATATTTCGGAACCATTGTGCCGTTCCCCTGAGTTGTTCCCTGATAGCGGATCTGCTTCTTGATCTTGAGGTAGAGAAGCGAATTGCCGTTAATCCAGTAGCCGCTTGGCTTACCGATCAGCCACTGGTTCTCCGGGCGATGATGGTAGTAAGTCGGCAGATATGCATAGTCATTGAAGGGAAATACAGTCTCTTTAGTGCCGCGGGATTTGCTGATGAGCTCGCTGATAATGGCACAGGATTCCTTATTCTCAGCAATCTGATTATCAATTTTGGATGGGGCATAAGGATTGGAAATCTTCAATTTGCCGTGCTTCTTTGGGCCGTGTTCCTGAAGAACAATATTGTCCGCATATCTTCGGGAATTCTCAAGGACGATGAGATCGAAAGTGACATGGGCATTCAGTGGATACTCCCTGCCCTCTTTCATCTTGAAACTGATGTCATGTTCGCCTTCGGCTTTGATGTAGCCGTATTTCTGTTCGGGATTGACGTATTTGATTGTACCTTCCATGTTGATTTCTCCTTTGATGGTGATGTTTTGAAGAAAAATGCTCGTACTGAGTTGTTGGTTCTATTATAGCATAGATGGGAGAATTTCTGTAGTCCGGATGGTATTTTGGAAGTTGGATTTGAGGGGGGATTATAGTATAATAGGGATGATTAAGCAAAGCCTAAAGCCCCGGATGCTGAAGGGGTGAAAATATGATGCAGAGAAAATGATAAAGAAAAAATGATGCATAGAAGCAGAAAAGAAAGGAATCGGCAGAAATGGCAGGAAAATTATATTTATGCGCAACGCCTATCGGCAATCTGGATGACATTACGTATCGTGTGCTTGAGACACTGAAATCGGTGGATCTGATTGCTGCGGAGGATACACGCAACAGCATTAAATTGCTGAATCATTTTGACATACATGTACCGATGACAAGTTATCATGAGTTTAACAAAATTGATAAGGCAAAATATCTGGTTAATCAGATGTTAGACGGTACGAACATTGCATTGATTACGGATGCCGGTACACCCGGAATTTCTGATCCGGGAGAGGAATTGGTGCGTTTTTGTTACGAAGCGGGAATAGAAGTGACTTCCCTTCCGGGTCCGGCAGCCTGCATTACGGCATTGACATTGTCCGGTTTATCCACCCGCAGATTCTGTTTTGAGGGTTTTCTTCCAACAGATAAGAAGGAGCGTCAGGTGGTTCTTGAACGTTTGAAGAAAGAGACGAGAACAACTGTCTTCTATGAGGCCCCGCACAGGCTGCTGAAGACACTTCCGCTGCTGATAGAGGCAGCAGGAGAGGACAGGAAGGTTTCTGTATGCCGAGAGATTACAAAACGCCACGAAACGGTGTTCAGAGCTACTCTTGGTGAAGCGTATGCCTATTATCAGGCCAATGAGCCGAAGGGGGAGATCGTGCTTGTGCTGGATGGGGTTTCTCAGAAGAAACTGGATGAGGAACAGCAGCAGTCATGGGAGAGTATGTCCATTGAAGATCATATGGCGCTGTATATGAGCCAAGGCCTTCAGAAGAAAGAAGCGATGAAGCGCGTGGCAGCGGACAGAGGTGTGACGAAGCGGGATATTTATCAGTATTTGGTGGATGTAAAATGAATTAAGGCAAATTATGATTGAGGGGTGCAGAGTGCCAGTGGCACTCGTTTTGCAACGAACGAAGTAGAACGAAGAACTGTGACACTCTGATTACATAGATACCCGAAAGGAAATCCATGTAATCAGAGGGCTAAGCCAATGAGTATTTTTTATTTTCAGACACCCTCAATCACATGAAGTCCTGCAAGACGGGCCATTTCCATAATGGACTGCTTGGAAACTTTCTTGTCATGGAAATCAATCAGTTCATCCATATTGCCGGTAAAGATATCACTGGCTTCATATTTTCTCAAAATAATGCGATCGTCATCTACAAAGATTTCAAGCGGGTCATGTTCGCCGATATTCAGGTTGCGTCGGAGCTCAATAGGGAGCGTAATTCTTCCGAGATCATCCAGCTTTCTTACAACACCTGTGCTTTTCATCAAAAAAACCTCCTTATTTCAGGCAGGCAAAGGGAAATCGTGCCTGCGGAAAACAAAAAAAGACAACCAAAACAAGTGTTTCGATTGTCTCCATTGACATACATATTTATCTGCGTTTTAATATATCATTTAAGAAAGAAGATGTCAACTGAAATTGTTGAAATTTTCCAGTATGTTGGTGGAAAATATATTGTCATATCGGGGTGCAGATGGTAAAATAAATGAGAGAATATCTGACACGGGGGTTATAAATGTCGGATAAACAAAAAGATAATGGAGGGGTTTACGATGAGAATTTTACCAGAAGAAACAGGCGCTGTTGTGATTGATATGCAGGAGAAGCTGATGATGGCCATGAATGAGACAAAGGCCTGCGAAGAGAAGGCTGCAATGCTTCTGAAAGGCCTTCAGGTGCTGTCGATTCCGACGGTGATCGTTCAGCAGTATACAAAGGGACTGGGCTATACATTGCCGTCACTTTATGAGGCAGCAGGCACAACGGAATACTGTGAGAAGGCATCTTTCAGCTGTTGCAGAAATAAGGCGGTTCTTGATAAGCTTGAGAGTATGGGGAAGAAGAATATTCTTGTGATGGGAACAGAAGCACATATCTGTGTTCTTCAGTCCTGTATCGATCTGAAGGCAGCAGGATTCCAGCCGGTGATGGTGGTGGATGCAGTTGCTTCACGGCGGGAAGCAGACAAGAAGATAGCCATTGAGAGAGCAATCCAGGAAGGTATTCTTGTGACAACAGCGGAAGCAGTCCTGTTCGAACTGACCCTGGACTCAACGAATCCATGCTTTAAGGCCATTTCCAAACTTGTGAAATAGTATCTTATAAGAGCGTGAAATAATAGAATATGATGAAGAAATCCCTCATTTCAAAACAATATGGTTCAGAAGCCATTGGGTTTTGAAATGAGGGATTTTGTCTATTATTTGGCCTTTTTGTCGGCGGATTTCTTATCAGTAGATTTCTTGATGAATTTCTTCAGTTTCTTGCGGGTGCCTTTGCTGATGTCGTGTTCCATCAGATCTGCTTCGGCAAGAGCTGTCTGTTCGTCTACATCAAGGATC
The DNA here is from genome assembly GCF_040096555.1 of Coprococcus intestinihominis. Lineage (NCBI taxonomy): Bacteria > Bacillati > Bacillota > Clostridia > Lachnospirales > Lachnospiraceae > Coprococcus > Coprococcus intestinihominis. The sequence goes on from NZ_JBBMEK010000107.1 coordinate 5,180, forward strand.
TCCGTGAGAAAACGATAGACGATCTTGTTGGTATCAAGGATATTCTTGGCTGTGTCACGGCCTGCGTCCGTCAGGGTAATCTTGCCGTAATGCTCATGTTCCAGCAGTTCCAGTTCCTTCAAGGTATTCATGGCCCGGTTGACACTTGGCTTGGAGATACCCAGGGAACGGGCAATATCTGTGATGCGCACTTTCTGACCTTCAAGGTTCAAAAGGTATATTTCCTTTAAATAATCTTCCAAAGACGCGGATAATCGTGTTGTTTCTTCTTTCATTTTATTACCACCTTTCAACTTGTGAGGTCGGTTCTGTGTCTTTTGATGGGTGCAGTGCTCAGATATCCTTCAGATTCTTCTCAAAGGAGGAGAGTCCCTTGATCAGGATCCGGCATTCCTCTTCGGTCAGAGAGGCATGGATGGCATCTACAATACGGGTGTGGAAATCCTCATGATGCCGGAAGGCGGATTCGCCCTTCTCGGTGAGAGATACGAGAACAACACGACGGTCTGTTTCACTGCGGGTTCGAAGAACATATTCCTTTCGAACCAGTCCGTTGATGGCAATGGTCAGCGTGCCCACGGTGACGCCTACCTTCTTGGCAAGGGAGGACATATTGACTTCGTTGTGAAGACCGATGGCATTGATGACATGCATGTCATTGACGGAGATATCCTTGAAGGTGTCCCTGATAAGAAAATTCCGTTCAATATCCAGTGCATGATCAAAAAGATAAACAAGGATTTCGTTCAGCTGATCATAATTATCCATAAAAAATAAACCTTTCACAATTATTCTGTACCTTCTGACATGTGACCTGTCTGAAGTCCATAACGTACATATATCTAAGGCTCATTATAACATTTGTACCATGTGACGGCAAGAAAAATAAAGGGATGAAAAGCAAACAGGAGGCGATGCAGATGACATCTCCTCCTGTCGGAAAATTCTATGATATGATTTAAATTATTTCAGTTCGTCAACAACCTTCTGGATAGCAGCCAGTGCATCATCAGGAAGCTTGTCATAGCCCTCTTTTTCTGTGGCGAAAGCTTTGATCTCGTTGACACGGTCGTTCATGCGGGCTTTGAGCTGATCTGTGTAGTTCTTGTCCTGCATATCAGGCACAAAACCTTCCCAATCCATGATCTCGATATCGGAGAACGGACCCCACTGATGGAAATCAGCACGTTTCTCAACAATAGCTTCGAGGATACCCAGAGTATCTTCTTTCTGGACTTTCTTGCCCATGAAATCGCCGGTATTAACGATGTAGCAGTCAACGTGCTTCTCTTCAACCAGTTTCTTGAACTTCTCATAGTCATTAGCCAGAGGATATGTTCTGAATGGGTTGGCATAAGGAACAACAACCAGTTTGTTCGGGTCAACGCCAGGCGCAAGTCTCTCTGCAGAAGAACGTTTTGTTGCCAGTGTGGCACCCATAACGGAAGCAAGGGAAGCTCCTTTCAGTTTAACAACCGGTGGAATTGTAGGGTCTTTCATAATCCAGAAGATCGCATTAACAGGGGCGTTAATCTTGTCCACACGGTTCGGAGACCAGAGCTTGGACTTGATGGCACGGCCATTGCCGTTACGGATATCTTCTGTGACAAGCTGGATCTTGCCGTCCTCATCCATTGTAGCGGAGCAGTTCTGAGCTGTCAGAAGGAATTTGTTGTCAGCGCAGCCTGTCGGATAGTCCGCAGTCTTGTCGAAATATGTCGGTTCAATGGCAATGGATGAGCATGTATCTGTATTGATAATGAAAGCATCATCATGGAGGACTTTGATCTCATACTTGCCGCCGTGTTTGGCATGTGTCAGAGTGGACTTGCCGGAGCCTGACAGGCCGTAAACGGAAGCAACGTACTTGGAGCCGTCAGGAAGAAGGTATTCCTTCTGGCCGCCGTGGCAGGAAGCATAGCCGTTGCGGTTGGCGATGGCCCATACCATTGTCAGTGTGCCCTTCTTGTGCTCACCAAAGTATCTCATACCAAGGATGCATGCACAGTTTGTCTCTGTATTGAAATAGCAGAGTGTCTTCTTGGCAGGATCGCTTAAGCAGTCAAGGCTGACACCAGGTGCTTCGTTCGGAATCCACTGTGGATCTGAAAAAATATAGATATCTGCTTCTTTGCCGTCGCCGACAGGTTTGGAAGCTTTGTACATCTTAACATAGTCATCGGACATATACTGGAAGTTCAGCATCCAGTTGTAAAGAATGTTCTCTTCACCTTCAGGAATCAGCAGGTGGCACTTCACCATGAATTCAGGGTCAAGGCCTGCGTAAACGGTTGCATGATACAATTTCTTGAACCTTGCCGTGTAAACGGCATCCATAACAACTTTGTCCAGTGCGTCACAGTCAACGCCGGGTTCGCCTGCGATACGTCGGGCTGTTGCGTAACGGCCTGTGATGGCACCGTCATTGAACAGAAGTACTCTTGCATCACTGTCAAGACCGAATTCTTCACCTCTGTAAACAGGCATATCTGTTACGATCGTACCAGGTGAATTCTTGGCCAGATTATAAGCTTCTTTCAATGTGTTGACTTTGACAACATTATTGCCGTAGAAGGCAGCTTCGATGATAGAACGTGTCTTGGAAAAACCAACTTTTCCGGCACCGATTTCGTTGAGTGGATAATAAGCTTTTGTTGACATATCTATACTCCTCCTGAAATAATAATTCAAGTCGAACGCTTGTACATGCTTGTACAGCGTATACCACTAATCAATAGTTTAGTTGATTAAAGAGTGAATGTCAAGTTGAACAGGATAATCAAGCTCTAATATAATCTTTTTGCATATATTTCTCTAAAACATCAAAGGAACATGGTCCGATGTTTAGGATACATTGATGAAATTCTTTTAAATTAAAATCATCACCCATGGTTTCTTCGGTATCATCTCTGAGTTCTTTAAATTCCATATAACCGATGCAGTATGGAAGGTAGGAGGCAGGATCGGAGACAATGGCGCGAAAAACGGAATGAACGGTTTCGTCATCGTCGAGGCCATAGTCGGACAGAAATTCCGTCACATCGTCAGTGGTCCAGCCCTCATAGTGAATGCCAAGATCGATCCGGCCGTAGAGTGCCAGCGTGATATCCTGATTGAGCTGCAGGCAGCGGGCCAGATTGTCATCCAGACCGGTCCATGTGTAAGACATATTTTCGGCATAAGTGGCCCAGCCTTCCACATAACCAAGGAAGTTCATAGCCTGGCGCAGGGGATCCGGGTCTGTGGCGGAGAAGTCAGATTGCTGATAGAGATGTCCGGGATAGCCTTCATGGGCCAGTGTCGTAAAAAGGGACAGATTGTCAGTAATCTGGCTGTTATTCAGGTAAATCACATTGTTGTCAGTGACATCCACAGGCGGAATCATATAAAAGGCGGGATTCATGCTGTCTTCCAATGATTCGGGAACATATTTCAGTGTATATTGGCTGGAAACTGCATCCGGAAAATCTTCTTTCAGCGAGGACTGAAGGGTTTGAAGAATAATCTTCGGGTCGTTCTCTGAAATATCAATGGACTCATCCAGTTTGTCGGCAAGGCTGTCATCGGATGACAGAAGCAATGCCATCTGAACTATTGTATTCTGCAGCGTATCATCCAGCCATTCAATCAGTTCTTCGGGGGTTTTGTCGGAGCCTGTCTGGCTTTTGACAAGATATTCATAGTATTCTTTGCCATGGTCAAAATAACAGAGGCCATTCTCGTTGGTACCGCTGCCTTTTAAAGCTTCCATGCCTTTGATCAGTGACTGGTAGGCAGGAATGACATAATCATGGACGGCCTGGTCATTTCGTTTGATATAATCTGCTTTGTCGCTGTCTGACAGACCGGAAATCGATTCGAGTTTTTCAGGAAAGACTTCAATCAGCATGTTGTTGTCGGGGTCTTCGATGAAAGACTGACAGGAAGCAATGACTTCATCCGCAGATTCATCAGACATAAAGAGGCCGGCATGGGCTTTTTCCTGTTCGTAATCAAGTATATTGTTAAAGCAGTCCGGAAAATCCTGAAGCAGAAGCAGATAATCATCTACATCCGCAGGGCTGTAAAAAGCATATTCAGACATCATAACCGGCAGCAGGCTCTGGGTGCCGGAGGTACTGCTCAGATATTCCGGATAGTAAAACAGGGTTTTGCTGTCATAGGTTTGCTCTGTTTCCAGAAATTCATCGAGAATATCGTAAGTCTGCTGTTGTTTCTCTGTGAGTTTTTCATAGTCAAAATCATGAAGCTCCTGTCTGAGCGCATCGGTACTGATGTCGGAGACAAATGTATCGATGGGATTCTGCAGATTAATACGTCCAAGGTCAATGGTATCAAGGTCAATATCATAGGCTGAAGGATCCTTGAGCTGAAAATGCAGGGTCAGGGCATCTGTGCTGACTGCATCAGTAAAAATTTCCCGTGTAAAATCATCGAAATCCGCATTGACTTCGTCACTGGCTGTACCGACGCTGTAACGTTGATCATACAGCTCATGGGCCGCAGCGGATGTGAGCATATTGGCGGATGAGCAGCCGCACAGAAGCACAGATGCGGCAATCAGACCGGCGATCAGCCGGTGAAAAGTATTTTTCATGGACAGATTCCTCCTAAATGCAAGTGCAAAATAGTGATGTAAATATTATAACATAGGAATAGTATGGCGGTCTCCTGCTATTTTTATGTTATTTTGCGGGTTGTATTCGAGTTTGGGTTATACTATAATTAATAACTAGTACATCGTTTTCGAAATAACTACACCATTCACTTGCCTGCGAATCCTATTGTACAGGTAGAAAAGCCTCGGCGTAGCCCGCTACGCCTGCGTTTTTTTACCTGCACACTCGAATCCGCATCCTACGCGAT
>NZ_JBBMEK010000108.1:0-10011 GCF_040096555.1 Coprococcus intestinihominis
CAGCGCAGCAGCAAAACCGTACGAAACCATCCCGTTTTGATCTGAGTGATATTGTCTGCGAAAATGCTTATCAGGCAAAAGAAAGCAGCGATATCCGACGAATGTTTGCAGGCCGCACCGGTCTTCAGGGCTATGATGCCTGGATGCAGACTTTCTGCAATCGCAAATATGAATCTGCTTTTTCAAGAGAAATGAACCGTTCCATGGAAATTTATCTGAAACCATTTTTAGAAAAGGAAGGAGTCTCCGACCTTGAAAAATAATAAATTTGAAATTGATATGTGCAATGGCTCCATCATGGACAAATTGATTTCTTTTGCCCTGCCGCTGATGGTATCCAGCATCCTTCAGCTGATGTTCAATGCCGTTGATATTATTGTCATCGGCCGTTTCAGCGGCAGCCAGTCATTGGCCGCTGTGGGTTCCACAACCGCACTGATTGCCGTATTTACCAATCTGTTTATCGGTATTTCCCTTGGGGCCAATGTTCTGGCAGCACGCTTTTATGCTGCCGGAAGACACAAGGAAATGTCCGAAACTGTTCATACCGCCATCACCCTGGCTTTGATCAGCGGTATCCTGATGGCGGTCATCGGTCAGCTTTTTGCCAGAAGTGCCCTTGAACTGATGGCAACCCCAGATGATGTCATTAATCTGTCATCCCTGTATCTGCGTATTTATTTCCTGGGCATGCCTTTTTTCATGCTGTACAACTATGGCGCTGCCATATTGCGTGCCGTCGGTGATACCAAAAGGCCTTTATTTTTCCTGATTATATCCGGATCCGTCAATGCCATCCTGAATCTGCTCCTTGTCATTGTTTTTCATCTGGATGTGGCCGGTGTCGCTATTTCGACAGTTATTGCACAGATGATCTCATGTACCCTTGTCCTGACTTGTCTTTACCGTTCCGACAGCAGTTACCAGCTTCGCTTTTCAAAGCTGAAAATCCAACCCCTGTATATGAAACAGATTTTTCAGGTGGGTGTTCCTGCAGGTATCCAGAGTACCGTCATTAACTTTTCTAATGTACTGCTGCAGTCCTCTGTCAACTCTTTCGGTTCGACAGCCATGGCCGGTTACACCGCCGCCAACAATATTTTCGGATTTATGTACGTTTCCGTCAATGCCGTCACACAGGCCTGCATGAGTTTTACCAGTCAGAATTACGGTGTCGGCAAGTATAAGCGAATGGACCGGGTACTCCGGGACTGTATGATTCTGTCCGTTTCCGTATCGCTCATCATGGGCATCCTTGTCTATGTTTTCGGACCAGAACTGCTGCACATTTACACTTCTGAAGAAGATGTTATCCAATGCGGTATGGAAATTCTTACCTACACCACCCTGACTTACTTCTTCTGCGGACTGATGGATCTGTTCCCGGGTGCCCTGCGCGGTATGGGCCATTCCACTGTGCCAATGATCCTGTCCATTGTAGGAACCGTGGGCTTAAGAATAGTATGGATTTTCCTGCTGTTCCCGCACAACCGGTCACTGGATTTCCTGTTTATTTCCTACCCGGCTTCATGGATCATTACATTTATCATGCAGATCATCTGCTTCTACTTTGTAAGAAAAAAAGTTCATCGGGAATTAAAGGCACATTTTGCCGTTTAAAATAAATACATGCATCCCCTCTTCACCATACTTTCGGCAAAGAGGGGATGCATTATTTCATCATTTTATTTTTATCATATTATTGTAGCTTATATGGTACTTATTTTCCAGTACCTGTTTCACCGGTAATCAATATGGTTGTATCCATATCTGCAATTCTTTTAGCCATCAAGTCAAAAAAGGAAAAATGACAGATAGTGAAAAAAATGCTATACTAGACAGGATCACAATCGGCACAAAAGAAATCTTTAAAGATGCCGATCTGATCATTGAAGCTGTCAAAGAAAATATGCAAATAAAAAAAGAAACCTTTAAAGAACTAGACAGCATTGTTCCTGCAAACTGTATGTTTGCATCCAATACGTCTTCCCTTTCTGTCACCGAAATGAGCAATGGCCTGAGCCGCCCTGTCATCGGCATGCATTTCTTCAATCCTGCCCCTGTTATGCAGCTGGTTGAAGTTATCCGCGGCGAACTCTCAACAGATGAACAGGTTGCCAAAATCATTGAAATTGCCAAAGATATTGGCAAAGATCCCGTTGAAGTCAATGAATCCGCCGGATTTGCCGTTAACAGAATTCTTGGTCCGATGTTAAATGAGGCCATTTACGAACTCTATGAAGGTGTTGCCTCAATGGAAGATATTGATAAAGCCATGCGTCTGGGCACCAATATGCCGATGGGACCATTCCAGCTTGCAGACTATGTAGGTCTCGATATATGCCTTGCACTCATGGAAACCTTGCAGCATGAACTCGGCAGTGACAAATACAGCCCGTGTCCTTTGCTTCGCAAAATGGTTCGTGCCGGCAAGCTTGGTGTGAAAACAGGTATCGGTTTCTATGATTACAGGAGATAAATAGAAATTATGGAAATGACAAAAAACGACTTGAAAAATAAACTGACCTCCCCGGAAGAAGCTGTGAAACTGGTTCATGATCATGACCGTGTCTTTATCGGCCTTGTTTCCAATATCACACCTGTGCTTTCCGATGCTTTATGGGAAAGACGTCATGAACTCAATGATATCACCATCATCAGCGGACTTCTGCTAAGGCCGACACGGCTCTACACCGAACCTGCAGAAAATCAGCCATTTAAAATGCTCTCCCTTTTTCTCGGCCCTTTCGAAAGAACGGCCATGAAAATTGGCCGACCTTCTGCATTTACATCGCTGCACCTGAGCCAGGTTGACGATTGGTTTCATAATATTGGCAAAGTATCCGTTGTATTTATATCTGCCTCTATGCCTGACGAAAACGGCAATGTTTCCTTCGGTGTTTCCGGCGGCAGTGTCTATCGTTTTCTCCTTGACACAGCCGAAAGAATCATATTGGAACTGAATCCTAATATGCCTTACGTTTACGGTCAGGACAATATTTTCAATATCAAAGATGCCGACGCCATTGTTATGTCGGATAAAGCAATTCCTGAAATGGCCGAAGGTGAACCTGATGAGATAACGGAAAAAATTTCAGATCAGATTGTCCCGCTCATCCCTGACGGAGCCACCATCCAGCTTGGCATAGGCGGTCTGTCCTCTGCGATTGGAGGCAAATTGACCGACAAAAACGATCTGGGTATTTTTTCCGAAATGCTCTGCCCTTCCATGGTCAAACTGATGAAAAACGGAAATGTTACCAATAAATACAAGGGATTTATGGACGGCAAATCTGTTTATGCCTTTGCTGCCGGTGATAAAGCCATGTATGACTTCATGGATCATAATGAGAATATCTACAATGCTTATTTTTCATTTGCTAATGATCCACGAATGATCATGAAAAATAAAAAAATGATTTCTATTAACACCGCAATGGCTATCAATCTTTATGGAGAAACAGCTGCTGACGCCATCGGTTATCATCAATACAGCGCAATCGGCGGTCAGCTTGATTATGTTCGCGGTGCCCAATGGTCCGAAGGCGGCAAATCCATTATCGCAATGGATTCCAGTTACATAAAGAACGGAAAAAGATACAGCAAAATCAACTTTACATTTCCGGAAGGTACACCAATTTCAACACCAAGATCTGATATAGAATATGTAGCGACTGAGTATGGCTGTATCGATCTGAAACACCTGACAATGGCTGACCGTGTCAGAGCCATGATCTCGTTGGCCCACCCTGACTTCCGGGACGAGCTGACAGAAAAAGCACGACACGTCGACCTCATCTGATATCAAAGAAAGTAGGAAAGTGTATGATCAAGCGAATAGCAATTATGGGATGCGGATCTCTGGGAACAATTTTAGGTGCTTACTTAAATAAAGCCGGTTTAGATGTTATGATGGTGGATGCCTGGAAAGAGCATGTAGACGTTCTCAATCGTAAAGGAGCAACCGTCACCGGCAGTGTGCAGATGAACGTGCTTTAACCTGTGCTGTGCGGATTGGCCGTGAATGCATTCGTGTCTGCCATGCGATGGGTATTACATTGATTCAGGGAAAAGCCTCCATGCTGCAGGATCTTGAAAAGGGCAGAAAATGTGAAATTCGATTCATCGACGGGGTTGTTTCCGATGAAGGCAAAAAGCTTGGTATCCTGACGCCATATACGGATGCTGTTGTTGCAATTGTTTCTGAAATCGAAGATAAGAAACGCCCGCTTCAAAACAATCTGGATGCCATGCCGGATTTACCTATTGCATAATATTATAATATGTAACACCTATACACCCCTCATTTAGGTGCCGTCTATTGCCGGATACGCAAGAGGCGGCACCTTTTTGCAGTCAAAACACCGAACTATACACTGACACCAATGAGCGGCGGTGCACTGATTACACTGATGTTGATGGCAATTATTTACAAAGCAAAAATGATGCCAAAATACACGTACTGCTTTTTAGATCTAAATGTGCTTCCTACTGAGCCAACATAACTACAGTTAGTAAAAAGTCAAAAAGAAAGCTGCCACTTCAAGATTTTCTAATCTTTAAAACGACAGCTCCCTGTTTTTAGTTCTGAATCAAAATTTTTTCTTCCTGCAGCATCGGATAGCGCACCAGCATCTCTCCATTCAGATTTTCTTTCTGCATATCCACAGCTGTGATCTGATGATTCGTATAAGTTGTATAATAATAAATACCTTTGCTGACATTCATACAAGCTGTGTAAATTGTTATTTCATAATGGCCTTCGGACACTTCGCAGCAGCCTCTCTGCTGCTCCACCGATCCCATAATATGAAAGACCTGATTGACACTTTCTACTTCAGAGTTCCCGGATAAAGCATTCATTTTCACAAAAGCCGCACGGACAAAACGTGAAGAGGAAGACAAGTCACCCGGCAATCCAAGAGCGCCCATGCCCCTGCTGTAACTGCCAAGATCCAATTTGTCCGAAAAGTTGTTGGATGGCTGTTTCGGTGACAGTGCCATATAATCATTCAGCCTGAAAAGCTGCTTATCAAAGGGCGGATTATTTGTCATCACACCCACCGGATTATCATAAATATGCAGGCCGTCTTTCATACACTCCATGGTAATAGCCTCATTGGCATCCGCGATCAGCCAGTGAAGCTGGGCATTTGGAAACTGCGGACTGAAAACCGTATCCACAATATTCAACGTCTTAACCAGTTTTCTCACATCCGCCACACTGGCACACTGCCCCAACAGCCATGGAATCAGCTCATATACAGCAATATTATCCTTGTCATCCATCGGATGACCATAAGCAGCATTCCCCACAAAATTCAAACCCGCCATAGCAAGTCCCTTTTCATTGGCCCCTTCATAATAAAGGGGATAATTCTCTGCCACGTGAGCCATACCAATCATCGCATAATGATCCTCAAGCACCGCACCATGTTTAAAATGGAAAGGATAGTATCTCGGTGTAATGGTGATTTCTTCACCATAGGAAAACTCGTAATCCAAAGTTCTTCCCATGTAAAAATCTTTTGTTTGATAAGTTGCCGCTGTACACATGAAGCTGCCTCCTTTATACGATTGCTTTAACAGCTGCCTTCAAATCAGCTGCTGCTTTCTTAATATCTTTCTGTGCATAAATGGCACTGATGACTGCCACACCGTCAATGCCGCTGCCCGTCAGTTTGACAACATTCTCCTGTGTAATGCCTCCGATGGCTACAACAGGAATGGACACAGCTTCACAGATGGCTTTTAATGTGTCATAGGAAACTTCTGCTGCATCATCCTTGGAAGTTGTCGGAAAGACTGCACCGACACCAAGGTAATCAGCGCCGTGCTTCTCAGCCAGAATAGCCTGCTCCACAGTCTGTGTTGAAACACCGATGATCTTGTCCGGGCCTAATTTGGCACGTACATCTCCGGCTTCCATATCGCTCTGCCCCACATGAACACCGTCTGCATTCATGGCAACGGCGATATCCACATTGTCATTGATGATAAATGGTACTTTATATTCCTTACAGAGTTTCTGCAATTCTTTGGCTTCTTCAAGGAAATGAGCCTCATCCAGTGTCTTCTCTCTCAGCTGAAGAAATGTCACACCGCCATCCAGACTTTCTTTGACTACTTCATATAATGTCCGTCCGTTTAACCAATGACGGTCTGTAACTGCATACAATAACAAATCTTCTTTAGCGCACTTCATATTTTGCCCCCTTATCTAAAGTTGATGCATCCATATTGTAAACTGCATCGATAATACGGTTACGGTAAGTAGAGTTGCCGTCGCCTTCCTGCATTCTTCCCCATCCGATCTCACCTGCAAGACCCATGGTGCATACAGCAGCAGCTGCTGCTTCCAGATGATTGTCAGGATTCGCCACCAGAAATGCCGTCATCATGCCGGACAGCTGACAGCCTGTACCTGTAATCTTACCCATCTCCGGTCTGCCATTGCGGATCACATAGCATTTCTCACCGTCGGATACAAGATCAATGGCACCTGTAATGGCGACAATGGAACCGGATTTTGCTGCAAACTGCTTCACAAACTGAACCGCCTGATCCAGTGTTTCCTCAGTCACTGCATCTGCCACATCCGCGTCCACGCCCTTTGTAGTGCCGCTGCCGAGAGCCAGTGTCTTAATCTCCGAAATATTGCCTCTGATAACTGTCAGTTTCAGCTGCTCCATCAGCTGAACTGCTGTGTTTGTTCGAAGTGCAGAGGCACCGGCACCCACAGGATCCAGAAGGATTGGATGATTCAATTCATTCGCTTTCCTTCCGGCGCGGAACATACCTTCAATACTACTCTTTGTCAGTGTACCGATATTGATATTCAGACCGCCGCAAATGGATGTGATATCTTCCACATCTTCCGGCTCCGCAGACATAATCGGGCTGCCGCCGCAGGCCAGCAGTATATTAGCCACATCATTGACTGTTACATAATTCGTAATATTATGAACAAGCGGAACATTCTTTCTCACATTCTCAATACAATTTCCAAGCATTTTCTTACGCTCCTTTTAATCTTTGCTTCATTTTCCGAAATTATTCACAAGTTTTCTACCTGAATATCCGGAAAACAAATAGCGGATATGCCCCGAAAGACATATCCGCATCAAAATTCTCATTCGCTTTATGCGACGATGTGCATACATATCCCTACGTTGGCATGATCCAAATCAGGTTATGGGTCCAGGCGGCTCAGCCTGTTCTCAGCCTGCTCCGGCAGACTCCCCGCTGTCACACTCTATTATAGCGTCATCACACTGTATTTGCAAGGATAACACAATAAAACTCCATCTCCGGATGGGCATTCAGGATTTTCTACATGCTGATAATGCCTAAAACATTGGCAATAGAGCTGAGCAGGATAACAATCAGACAAATCGGTGCCAGATATTTCAGGAAGAAATTATACAATTTCTTTCTGCCAAACTTGGATGACTGTTCGATTTCCTTCGCAATCCTATCAAAGCCAACCACTTTGATCACAAGGAAACATGTAGCCAGCGCTGCCAGCGGCATCATAACTGAATTCGTCATAAAATCAAAGAAATCCAGGAAATTCATGCCGAATATCCTGATGAAATCAAGGACACCGTATCCAAGCGATGATGCACTGCCGAATACGATCATCACAACTGCCATCAAGAGACTGGCCTTACCGCGGCTCCAGTGCAGCTCATCCATGAATGTGGAAACGCTTGTCTCCATCAGTGAAACAGCACTTGTCAGTGCCGCCAGTAATACAAGCACAAAGAACAGAATACCGGCACCCGTTCCGATGCCCATACTGGCAAAAACCTTCGGCAATGTAATAAACATCAGAGAAGGACCTGCATTCAGCGTCTCCGGATTACCGCCTGAGAAGGCAAAAACCGCAGGAATGATCATCAGACCTGCAAGAATCGCAATGCCTGTATCAAAAATCTCAATCTGTGTGGTAGACTGTTCAAGGTCGATATCTTTACTGATATAAGAACCATACGTATATAAAATACCCATGGCAATGGAAAGCGAATAAAACATTTGTCCCATGGCCGCTACAACTGTCATCCATGAGAAATGTTCAAAATTCGGAATCAGGAAATACTTCACACCCTCAAGGGCCCCGGGACGGGTTACAGAGTAAATCGCCACAATGATCGCCAGCACCACAAGAATCGGCATCATAATTCTTGACATCAATTCAACACCGTTCTTGACACCGCCGAGAATAATGATAAATACCAATGCTGCAAACACAATGAACCAGAGTTCTGCCTGCCAGGAATCTGAAATAAATGCTGAAAAATAACCGTCTTCCGCTACAACCTGCACCTTGCCGCTGAGATATGCCACCAGATACTTAATGACCCAACCGCCAATGGTGCTGTAATAAGGCACGATCAGCATTGGAATGACTGCATTCAGCCAGCCACCGATCTTAAATGGTGCCGTTTTGCCAAAGAAGGAAAAGGCCCCCACCGGGCTCTTCTTCGTCATACGTCCGATTGACGTTTCCGACATGATCAATACATAACCAAAAGATACTGTCAAAAGAATATACACCAGCAGAAAAATTCCGCCGCCATACTTTGCAGCCAGATACGGGAAACGCCAGATATTACCAAGGCCCACCGCTGAACCGGCAACTGCCAGAATGTAGCCGAGTCTTCCGGAGAAGCTTCCCCGGTGGCCACCATGTTTTGTTTTTTTGTCGTGATCCATGATACACCCCATTAATGTTTCTTTCTTTATATTTATAGATAGCATTTTATTTTAACATGTTTAGTCAAGAATCGCAACTCATCGGACAGATTCTTTTTATTTTTTCGACATTCTATGTTATGATTAGAGTCAGAAAGGAAATATCACAATGAACACATACTATCCCATCCATATTTTAGTGGCTGTCCCTTGTCCACCATCAATCCGTGATCGTTTCAGTACACAGTTTGGCTCACAATGTCATTTTACCTTTATCAATTCCAGTCAAACCATCCCTGAATCTCTGCTTCGCCACACAGATGTTATCATCGGCGAACCTGACGAACCGGATCTTCTGAAAGCGCCTCGTCTGAAATGGCTGCAGCTGACATGGGCCGGCGCAGACAAATACGCACGTATGAAACGGTTGCCTTCCCATCTGACGATCACCAATGCTTCCGGTGCTTTTGGTAACATTATATCCGAATATGTGATTGGCACTATTATTGCACTGTATCGATCATTTTCAGTTTATTCACATCATCAGGCAGCTCACACTTGGCTTCCATCTGACAATTGTGGCACGATTTACAAAAAAACAGTCCTGATTCTCGGCACCGGAGACATCGGTTCTTCCCTTGCCCACCGTTTAAAAGCTTTTGATACATCCATCATTGGCTTCCGCCGCCATCCGAACCATAGAGCACTTCCGGACTTTGATGAAGTCATCGGGTCAGACCAGTTAGATCTCAAACTCAAAACAGCAGACATCGTTGTCGGATGTCTGCCAAATACATCAGAAACCATCGGCCTCTTTGATGAAAAACGTCTGCGTCTGATGAAAAAAGAGGCATTGCTGATCAATGTCGGCCGCGGCAGTCTGATTAAAAATGATGCTTTATTGCATGTTTTAAAAGAAGGGCACTTAAAAGGGGTTGCTCTGGATGTATCAGAAATTGAACCGCTGCCAAAGTCCTCTCCGTTATGGGATCTGCCAAACGTCTTCATCACCCCTCATATCGCCGGTCCAAGTTTTGGTGGCAACACAGATGTTGAACAGGCCATCTGGAACCTGTGTTTTGAAAATATTGAACGCTTTCTTGCCGGTCAGGTGCTGAACCATATCGTCGATTTAAGGCAAGGCTATTAATTGTTATTTCTCAATATCTTCCATAGAGATGAGTTTCTGTGACACTTCCACCTGAGAAAAACGAAGGCCATGGTCCTCATATTCAAATTGGTGCTAGAATATAAATAGTACAAGCCAAAATGAGAAATTCCAAATACACATAAGCATGATACAATAGAGGCATG
>NZ_JBBMEK010000109.1:0-9935 GCF_040096555.1 Coprococcus intestinihominis
GTGGAAGGTTTAAAGGGCAGAGGTTATTTTGCAGAAGGACTTCACGGTGATATGAAACAGCAGCAGCGCGACCGTGTTATGAATGGTTTCCGCAACGGCCGTACAGAGATTCTTGTTGCAACAGATGTGGCAGCCAGAGGTATTGATGTTGATGATGTGGATGCTGTTTTCAACTATGATCTGCCGCAGGATGATGAATATTATGTGCATCGAATCGGAAGAACAGGCCGTGCCGGCAAGAATGGCAAAGCCTTCACATTTATCACCGGCCGTGAGTTTTATAAGCTGAAAGATATCCAGCGTTATTGTCGTACGAAGATTATTGCAAAACAGGTTCCTTCCTTGAATGATGTTGCCAATGTCAAAGCGGACAAGATCTTTGAGAAGGTGGCAGGAATGATCGACGAGGACAATCTCAAGCCATATATCCGCATGATTGAGGAGAAGCTTGAGAAAGAAGATTATACAACACTTGATCTGGCAGCAGCATTTCTACGAATGGCACTTGGTGATGAAGATAAGAGCGTAGAAGTGGATGATTTTGGTGATACAGGTGCTGAAGACGGTATGGTACGTCTCTTTATCAATATAGGTAAGAATCAGAAGGCAAGACCGGGGGATATTCTTGGTGCGATTGCCGGTGAAACTGGTATTGCCGGCAGCCTGATCGGTACCATCGATATGTATGACAAGTATACATTTGTAGAAGTTCCGAAGGAATATGCAAGAGACGTACTGAACGCGATGTCCCATGCTCGTATCAAAGGCCGCAATATTAATATTGAACCTGCCAACAGAAAGTAAATGACAATTGCTTCATGTGAAAGTGGTGATTTTATGAGAGCAAATGGTGAATATGAACAGAATACAAGTGAGAGCAATCAGACACAGGTACATCCCGATGTTGTTGCGTATGTTGCATCCCATATGCCGGATCAGGACGATCTGATCGACGTGGCGGAGTTATTTAAAGCTTTTGGAGATCTGACGAGAGCAAAGATTATCTGCGCCCTGGCTCAGTCTGAGATGTGCGTCAGCGATCTGTCTGTGCTCCTTGAGATGAATCAGTCCGCGGTATCGCATCAGCTGCGCATGCTCAAGCAGGTGCGTCTGGTGAAGACACGCCGTGACGGCAAGGTACGATATTACTCATTGGCGGATGAACATATTCAGAAAATGTTCCAGGTAGCCTTTGAACATATTATGGAAGATTAATTGTTGTAAAATAATGGAAATTATATAAAATTTCATCAAATTTAAAAAAAGAACGTGCTTTTTTTAGTAAAAGATGCTATACTATACATACAATAGAGGCATGACATAGGGAAAGTAACGGGGGTTTGATCTTTATGATTAGCGCACAGGTGACAATACATACACCACATGGTCTGCACCTTCGGCCGGCCGGAGAACTGGCGGAAGAAGCATTAAAGTATCGATGCAGAGTTTCACTGGCACACGGTGATAAGGAGATCAGTGCGAAGAGCCTTCTTGGTATCCTGAGTCTATGTATCAGACAGGACACAGAGATTACGGTTGTCTGCGATGGTATGGACGAGCAGGAAGCATTGGAGGGCATGGTTCAGTTTATTGAACATTTGTAAATACGGATAATGATGAAACTGGAAGGACAGTCACAAGACTGTCCTTTTTGTGTTTTATCAGGAAGAATTTGTAAAAGCCCGCATGGGCAGAAAGGATGGAAATCAGATGAGTGAATCTTATACAGAGAATGAAGAAGTATTTGCGGATATCGTGATCAACGGACGTATTTTCGGAAGTGACGGCAGGGCAAGAAATGGCGCATTGGCAGTTAAGGATGGGAAGTATCTTGCAATTGGTGACTGCGATGAGATTTCCAGATATATCGGACTGGATACCATTATGTGCGGTTACAAGAATAAATCGGTGCTGGCCTGCCTTTATAGTCAGGCGACCGGGGATAATGTGCATGAGATGGGGGCGGCTTATCAGCCATCCGGGGAATATAAGATTATGTCCGGTAATTTGACGATGAAAGTGGGAGATCAGGCGAATCTGACAGTATATGATGAGAAAGTCGATGTTTACAGTGAATTGGAACAGAGTGAGTCAAAGGTTTTGATGAAGATAGAAAATGGAGCAATCATATACCGAAGAAGAAACCCGGGAAATAGAACTTGCGCTGGTATGCACTTCCATCCATAAACGGCAAAAAAATAAGCCTGAAAAAGGCTTATAAAAGAGGGAGGCCGGATGGCTATTGGGGAACCATCCGGCGAATGTTATGAAAAAATCAAACTGCATAGCAACCATCTGCTTGATTGCTATGATGTTATTATACGCATAAATTGTGTTCAAATTATGTCTTTGCGATAAAAGAAATATAAAATTTATTAACAAATGTTATTTTTTGGGGATATCCTTTGCATCATCAGTATGATCAGATTCCTTTTTTCCAAAAACCCTGTAAACTAGTATGTAACTATAGAGAATAATCGGTATGATCACGGTGCAGAAGATGGATGCTTTGAACATGTATACCGCATTCGGACTGTCTGACATGGCAAAGACAATGGTTGAGCCATAGAGGGCCATAAGCAGTACAACGGCAATGATGGCAAAGATTCTTTTTATTTTCATATGCATATCCTTTCTGGAACTATTTTAAGTGAGTGATTGACTTCAATATGTATTGTATAACAGCCGCCTTTTATACGTCAAGAAAGAACTGCGATCGGACAGATTTTGAACCCGAATAAAAAGAGCAATCATGTGAAAAGGGAAACCTCCGGGGCTGTAAGTGAGCACCCGGAGGAAAAAAAGGGGAGGATAAGTACTCATAGGTGAGTCAAAAGATATCTTTTGTATCTGGAGGGGGGATTCTAATCGTTATCGATTAGAACAATAACAGTATATCCAGAAAAGGATAATGTTATACATCAGAAATATTGATTTGCAAAAAAGATAATGCTACAATAAAAAACAGCACATTATCTTTTTGTTTTGGCAGGATGCTAATCTGCGGTTGAGATAAAGGTTGTGCAGGTATACATTTAACATGAAGTTTACACAATAAGAGCGGGAAGAGTTATGAACGAGAGATTTACATTAGATAGCACAGTAACAGAAATTTCTGAGAATGAGCGGGTCAATAAGAAATTGCCCATTTTTTTTGACCTTGCATTATGCAGTCAGATAAAATGGCCATTCTCCAAAATGAAATTGAAAAATATGATGAAGATGACGAAGTTCCCGGGACAGGAGTTGGTGGATGCCGCCAATTTTATTCTGGAGAGACGTGAAGCCGGAGACAAAATCACGATTCCAATCTGGCGGGGACTACCGGAAAATGAAGCTGAAGCAGCAGAGTATGTTGTGTTGATTCCATTTATATCGGATGAAGAGAATCGGCCGGCCATTCTTATTTGCCCGGACTGGGAGAATGGGCGTCAGCGGATGATGGATGAAGGCATGAAAATGGCAAAAACCATTTTTGAACTGGGATGCCAGGCTTTTATTCTGAATCTCCGAAAAGAGAGCGAAGCAGATGACATGGCCCGTGCTCTCCGTTTTATCAGGGCTAATCATGAGAAATTGCATGTGGAAGAGGATAAAATTGCATTACTGACTTTTGGGGAAATGAAAGCAGCGGCGAGAAAACTCTTTTTCCACAGCAAACGTATCAAAGATGTGACACATCGTTATGATGCTTTGAAATGTGAGCCGGAAGAATTGTGGATTATGGGAGCGTCTGATGAGGATGCGGATAAAACAGGGGTTTTCTTTAGCGGCAGTCATTATTCATTGGCAGATGACAGCAGAGAATGGTTGGAAACTCGTATCAGGAAACTGTCCGAAAATGCTGAAATAGAAGAAAAGATAAATGAAGGAGAGCAGGCAGAATGACAAAGGATATGACAGAGGGCAATGTCCTTGGATTGATTCTCCGGTTTGCTCTGCCCCTTCTGGTGGGCAATTTATTACAGCAGACATACAATATGATTGATGCGGCCATTGTCGGTCGTTTTCTGGGCACGCAGGCTTTGGCAGGTGTTGGTGCTACCAGCAGTGTTCAGTTTCTGGTGTTGGGTTTCTGTACCGGACTTTGCAGTGGCTTTGGTGTGCCGGTGGCCAGAGATTTCGGTGCCAATCAATTTGGGCGTATGAGAAAAGACATTTTTCATGGTGCTTTGCTGACAGCGGTGATTGCATTCATCCTGACAACAGGCTGTGTACTTCTTTGTCCATGGATTCTCAAGATGCTGTCCGTAACGGAGGATATTTACGGCAACGCTCGTATTTACATATTGATTATTTTCCTTGGACTGCCATTTACACTTTTGTACAACTTCCTGTCAAGCATTCTGCGTGCGGTTGGGGACAGCAGAACGCCGTTTTTGTTTCTGGCCTTTTCAGCTTGTTTGAATGTGGTATTGGATCTGATCTGTATCATCGTATTTAAATGGGGATGTGCAGGTGCGGCATTTGCAACCATTACAGCCCAGGCTATCAGCGGACTTTGCTGTCTGATTTTTATTATAAAGAAAGTGCAGATACTTCATCCGAAGAGAAAAGATTGTCATTTACAGCCGGTTTATGTGAAAGAAATGCTGGTGATGGGCCTGCCGATGGGACTACAGTTTTCCATCACGGCCATCGGCAGTATGGTGATGCAGTCGGCAAATAATGGACTTGGAAGTATCTATGTATCGGGATTTACAGCCGGCATGCGTATTAAACAGTTTGCCATGTGTCCATTTGATGCCTTGGCCAACGGCGTTTCTGTCTTTTGCAGTCAGAATCTGGGTGCAGGTAAGATTAAGCGTATCCGAAAAGGTTTATGGCAGGGCGTAGGCGTTGGGTTTATTTATGGTTTATTGATTGGTCTGGTGCTGATTTTTGCGGGCAGGTCGTTGTCTATGCTCTTTATCAGTGCGGACCAGACGGCGGTGTTGGATGCCTCAGCCAAATATTTGCGTTGTCTCGGTTTCTTCTACTGGAGTCTCGGACCGCTCAGTGTCTTCAGAATGAGTGCCCAGGGAATGGGCTTCTCAGGAAGAGCGATTTTCTCGGGCGTAACGGAAATGATTGCACGAACCTTTGTCAGCTTTGCTTTTGTGGGAACATACGGATTTACAGCCATTTGTTTTGCAGATCAGACAGCATGGGTTTCAGCAACATTATATATTACGCCGGTGTGCCTGATGTGTCTGAGACAGGTAACAAGAGAGCATGAAAGGCAGCAGGCAAAGATTGCCGATTAATTATACGGACAGAAGGATAAAGGAGCATAAGATAATGTCATTAGTAAAAGCGGAAAAATATTTACAAGAAAAAGGATTTCTGGATCATGTCATTGAATTGGAGGCATCTACAGCAACTGTGGCAGAAGCTGCAGCAGCTCTAGGTGTGGAAGAAGGTATGATCGCCAAGACCATGTCTTTTCTTCAGGGAGAACAGCCGGTGCTGATTCTGACAGAAGGAACGGCGAAAGTGGACAATAGGAAATACAAAGATACTTTCCATGTGAAAGCGAAGATGATTCCTTTTGGTGAAGTAGAGGAAAAGATTGGACACGCACCGGGCGGTGTATGTCCTTTTGGTATCAATGAAGGGGTTGAAGTCTATCTGGATGAAAGTCTAAAGCAGTTTGGGACCGTCTACCCGGCAGCTGGAAATGACCACAGTGCAGTGAAATTGACGATTCCAGAACTGGAGCAGATTGCCGGGGCAAAAGGCTGGGTAGATGTTTGCAAGGAACAATAACGGGGCGAAAAGTATTTTATCTGTTTTAAATCTGTACCTAAGTAAAAAGAGATTTTCGCATGCGTGTTATCGGTTCTTGTAATTTAGTCAAAGGAATATATTAGAGAAATGATATGAATGGGAGTTATTATGGCTGACCAGAAGATTGAGAATTTGCTGAATCTGGCAGCAGGTTCTACAAATTCAGAGAAGGAGAAGTCGGAGAATCTTGGGGTAGGATTTGACCCGCAGACAGATACCTGGGAGATTATTGTGAAATATACCGGGGATATTCTGTCACTTGCCGATCGATACCCCGGCATTCGGATTGTACCTTTATTGGGGCAGTATGCCATTGTGACGATTGCAGAAGACCAGCTGGATGATTTTTCAGATGAGGAAGTGATTACTTACATTGAAAAGTCCAAACAGCTGGTCTTTACTGTTGTTCAGGGAAGGATTGCCTCCTGCATTAACCCAGTGCAGGCGCCACCGATGCAGCTGACAGGGAAAGGTGTTCTGACGGCGGTCATTGATTCAGGGATTGATTATACCCACAGAGATTTCAGAAATCCCGATGGAACAACGCGGATTCATGCACTGTGGGATCAGACAGCTCAGGGAATGCCGCCGGAAGGATATGACAGGGGTGCATTGTATACAAAAGAGGATATCAATAATGCGTTGGCGGCAGAAACAGCGGAAGAAAGAAAGCGGATAGTGCCAAGTGAAGACAGGAGTGGCCATGGAACTGCGGTGGCGGGTATTATGGCAGGAAACGGCAGCAGTTCCGGCGGTGTCAACAGAGGAGCGGCACCTGGAAGCGAACTGCTTGTGGTGAAAATGGGAATGACAAATGAAGGGGGATTTCCGAGGACAACGGAATTAATGTTGGGGCTGGATTTTGTCATTCGGGAGGCAATTCATGCGGGAAAGCCGGTGGCTGTGAATGTCAGTTTCGGCAACAGCTATGGGGCGCATGATGGCAGTTCGCTTCTGGAATCCTATATTGATACAGTGTCGCAGATATGGAAGAATAATATCATCATTGCTGCCGGAAATAATGCAGTTTCAGCAGGACATTTTAGGGCGGTCATGATATCAGAAAAGACTCTGGATGCAGATATCAGTGTCAGTGAATATGAACGGTCCCTGAATGTTCAGATATGGAAGTATTATGGCGATGAGGCAGATATTGAAATTATCAGTCCTTCAGGAGAAAGCAGCGGACAAATCAAAAAGATTCTCGGCCCGCAGCGTTTTCGTCTGGAAAATACAGAGATTTTATTGTACTACGGTGAGCCTGCACCCTATTCGATCAATCAGGAAATTTATATCGACTTTATTCCACAGAGACAGTATTTGGCGGGCGGTATCTGGACGATCCGGCTTCTTCCGGGGAGGATTATCAGAGGGGATATTCAGATGTGGCTTCCAACGGCGGGGGTTTTGAATCAAAATACGGGATTTCTGCGTCCGGATCCGGATCTGACAATCACTGTACCGGGAACAGCCAAGAAGGCCATTACGGTAGGTGCTTATAATACATGGCTGGATGATTACGCGGATTTTTCCGGGAGAGGGTATATGGGCGCTTTTGCCAGTGTGAAACCAGAGCTGTCAGCGCCGGGGGTGGATATTACAACAACATTGGCGGGCGGCGGTTATACTGTGGTTTCAGGGACATCCTTTGCTGTGCCTTTTGTGACAGGGGCGGCAGCACTGCTGATGGAATATGGCATTGTGAGAAAAAATGATCCGTATTTGTATGGAGACAAATTAAAGGCTTATCTGCTGGCTGGGGCAAGACCGCTGCGAGGCGTTAGTATTTATCCGGATATTCGGGTGGGATTCGGTGCACTGTGTCTGGAAAATAGTTTTCCTGATTAAAAGTTACTAAAATTAAAGCAGTATAGATGAAAAGAAGGCTGGAATTCGCATTGAGTTCCAACCTCCTTTTGATTTACGCGAGCAACGAGCCATAGTCCGTGCTTGCACGAGACCTTGGCGACTGCCGCTTGATTAATTTTCCTTTTTACGCAGGCGATAGCCGAGAATAAAGATTGTTGCTGCAGAAATACCCATTAATACGATAAACTGTGTTGAGTTGCTTTCATCACCTGTCTTAACAGCTGCTTTCTTTGCAGTTGTCTTTTTAGCGGAAGTGGTTGGCTTTTTCACAGTTGTTGTCGGTTTTGTTGTACTTGGTTTTGGCATCAATCCTGGTTTGACATCTGTTTTTGGTGTTTCAGTTTCTGTGCTGTCCGGAATGTCTGTATTCTGCTCAAGATTGGTTGTACGCCACAGCTGTGTACCATTGAATGGATTGGCTGTGCCGATAACCCAGTAATCATTTGTCTTCTCAAAGATACGAAGGCCATGGTTATAGCGGTCACCGAAACCATTAGTGGTTACTTTTTTGATGGAAACACCGGCGCTTCCGTTATCAGTGATCTCAAACAGATCGAAACCGGCTTCGGATGTACGCATGTATTTCAGTGAACTTGCGAGTCCCTTAAGATTTTCCTTTGTCGCATATTTGATCACTGTAGCATACAATGCCTTGACATTTTCAGGAATGCGATCGTTGATCTGATCGATGATATCGGACATGGCTGTATAAACAGTGACGAATGCCTCGATATCATTACTATCAACTAAAGAAGCAATGCTCATCAGTTTGTCATTGACTGTGACAAGCTGATTGTATAACTGTTCATCCATACTCTGTGGAGCGATACTGCCGTCAAGCAGGCCGCTGACCAGGCTATTTATCTGTTCATCTGTTAAAGTAATCGCATCGGTATTCTGATCATTGTCAGCTGAGGACTGTGCGGCATCATTCTGCACTTCCTGAATTGCTGCTTCCACAAGGACTCTGGCAGAGGATTCTGTCAGTGGTTCTTCAGTAGGACTGACAGCAACAGGCTGTGCGTCATCAAGGCTTTCAACAGCAACTTCGATATCTGCATCAGAATCAGCAGCGTTATCCTCAATGGCAGTATCTGTTTCAATTGCCTGGACAGCAATACCTTCTTCAGTCTGTGTCTGTACGGCAGCGGTGTCACTGCTGAGGTTATCATCAATAGTGGTCTCGACAGCAGCTTCTGTCTCGGATTCTTCGGCTGCAATTGTTTCAGCAGCAGTTTCTGCTGATTCTGTTTCAGCGGAAGTTTCTACAGGAACAACAGATTCAGCCGACATTGAAGAAGTAACAGGTGTCTTAAATAAGAGTTTCAGCATGACTTTGATGTAATTAATCTGGCTGATCCATTCGTCCCTGGTCATTTCAAGGATATCGCCGTTGGTGTATTTGGCCAGTGGCTCAAGAAGGGTTGTGGTATCCATGGTACCGACATACATCTTGCCGTTATAAACGGTTGTCTGCCATGTATACTGATTCATATGGGTACCCATTTTCTTCAGCAGGGAATTGGATGTGTATCCTGAACCAAGACCGGACAGGCTTGTTGGGAAGGCTTCTGTCGGATCACCAACAACCTTTTCAATATTTTCATTCTTGTCCATACGATAAAGGTTGACAGACTGCTCAAGGTTTGTTGCCTGTGTGGTAAATTCGTTTTTTAGAACGAATCCCTGGAGAGCACTGGATACATCGTTGTAATCGCCGATATACAGATAATCATTGTAAACCTGGAGTGTACAGGCACCGGCGCTGACACGTTCGGTATCAAGACCAAATGGATATCGGGCACCATCTGCTTCATCACCGGCCAGAACAGACCATGTCCAGGCGTTCTTATCTGTGACATCACCGCTGCAGGTACCTTTGACAATAGCAAATGTCTGAAGTGTACCGGTAGCTTCGTTTTTGTTGTTCGGTGTACCCGTGCAGATAACGACATATAAATCGCCGTTGTATTCCAGTACCTGATAGATGCCGCCGCCACCGTTGACATCACTGCGATGATAAGCAGGGTAGTTGAACAGGTCGTTCATATCTGCGATCACACTGAAAGAACTCTGACCCTGAGATGGGTTCTTGGAAGCAACCAGGAAAACACCGTTAGTATCAAGGGCACCGGCAATCATAGCATCTTCATATGTACCGATGGCACGAGTGGAGGTAAAGACATTGTCCTTGACAAGCTGGCGGAAACCGTTAGTATCTACACAATTGTAGATGCAGGTCAGTTTATCATTGTTGGCAGGATCTACTTCGTAAATACATGGGAAACCATTCTGCA
>NZ_JBBMEK010000110.1:0-9891 GCF_040096555.1 Coprococcus intestinihominis
AGCCGTTGTGCTGGCCATCGTTGTGGTGATCAATCTGGTAGTGGGTCAGATTCCGGTGAAATATACACAGTTTGACCTGACGGATAATCAGCTTTATACGATTACTGATCAGACGAAGACGTTTGTCAAGGGATTGGATTCGGATGTGGATGTTTATCTGGTTGCCCAGAGCGGACAGGAGGATGAACAGATCCAGAAAGTGCTGGAACGTTATGAGTCTCTGTCCAGTCATATCAAAGTGCATACAAAGGATCCGGTGGTCAATCCGTCCTTTACAAAGCAGTATACAGACAGTTCCCTGTCAGACAACAGTCTGATCGTTGTGTGTGGAGACAAATATAAAGTCATCAACTACAGTGATATTTATCAGTCGGAGTTTAATTATTCCACATACAGCAGTCAGACAACCGGATTCGACGCAGAAGGTCAGCTGACCAGTGCTATTGATTATGTGACATCAGATACTCTGCCGAAACTGTATACACTGACAGGTCATGATGAAGCATCCCTTTCTGATACACTGACCAGCCAGATTGAAAAGGAAAATATTGATATAGAAGAGCTGAACCTTGTAACAAGTGAATCTGTACCGGATGATGCAGACTGTCTGATGATCAACGGACCGCAGAAGGATATTACAGCGGACGAAAAGGATCGAATCCTGTCTTATATGGAAAATGGCGGCCATGTGCTGATATTCACGGATTATACAGAAACGGATATGCCGAATCTGGCAGAACTTTTGAATAATTATGGTCTCTCCACAAGTGCGGGATTGATTTTTGAAGGCAACAGCCAGTATTATTATCCGGGGTATCCATCCTATCTGATTCCGAGAATCCAGAGTGCCGATGCAGTGGGCAGCATGACATCCAAGGATCTGGTGCTGATGCCGTATGCACAGAATATCAATATTTCTGATGATGTGCGAAGCACTGTGACAACAGAAGCTCTTTTGCAGACAAGCAGCAAGTCGTATATTAAAACGGATCTGAAGAATCTGACAACAACGGAAAAAGCTTCAGGTGATGAAGAGGGACCGTTTACAGTGGGTGCTGCAGTCACTGAAAATTATAATGATGTGGAGACAAAACTGGTTTATTTCTCATCCTCAGCAATCCTGGATGAAAATATGAATCAGGCTGTGTCCGGCGGTAATTATGAACTCATCAGCAACGTGATGAGCTGGATGATCGATAAAGAAGAAAATATTTCCATACCGACCAAGAGCCTTTCCACAACCTATCTGACAGTGACAGCTGCAGATGCGGGATTCTGGGGTGCCGTTGTCATCCTGATTCCGGCGGCCCTTGTGATCGGCGGCGGTGTCGTATGGTTTAGAAGGAGGCGTAAATAGCATATGAAGAACAGGAAAAAAACGCTTATAATTGCTATCATCTGCCTGGCGGCGGCAGCTGTTCTTTATTTACTCGTTGTGAAGCTGAGTCAGAGGTCGGAGGATGCGGACAGCTCTGATGACTCTCTGGTGATCAGCAGTGTGGACAGTGGTCAGATTACAGCCATTTCTTATGAAAAAGACGGCAAAAGTCTCTCCTTTAGGAAGGAGGACGGCACCTGGTATAATGCGGAGGACAAGAGTTTTCCGGTTGACCAGGACAGCCTGACGACCATGACCAATGCCCTGGGTGCGGTTTCAGCTACCCGAAAACTGGATTCACCGGAAGATTTGTCGGAATATGGTCTGGATTCGCCGGTATTGACTGTGCGATATACGGCCAGTGACGGCAAAGAGGCAGAATTTACCGTGGGTGATACCAATGATGCGGCCGGTGGGTCCTATCTGAAAATCAGCGGAGATGACGCAGTTTACCTGGTGGCGTCCGATTTTGCCGATACGTTCAATTCGGATATCTATCAACTGGCGGATATGGAGAGCTTCCCAACCATCACATCGGACAGCATTACGGATATCAATGTCAAATCCGGCAGCCATACACTGGAAATTAAGAATGACAGCGATGGCGGCAGGATAGTTCTTGAAAACGGTGAGGAAAAAGAGAATTGTGCATCATCATCTGTAACACAGTTTATCAACACTGTGACAGGCATCACATTTAAGAGCCATGTAGAGTATAATTGCAAAGATTTGTCGAAATATGGCCTGGACAAACCGACAGCGGACATTTCTGTGGATTATACCACAGCAGAGACAGTGACAGAAACATCAGCAGAAAGTGTACAGGAAACTGCAGATACAGAAGAAACAGAGTCTGAAACGGAAACTGTTGAGGTGGCCAAACAGCTGATACTGCATATCGGCAGTCAGAATGAAGACGGCGATTACTATGCAGCCTTAGATGGTTCAAAAGAAGTCCATGTTGTCAGCGGTGATACGATCAAAGAACTGATTGAAAAGAAAGCAGCGGATTTTACGGATAATACGATTTTGTCCGGTTCTCTGAATAATGCAAAGGGTATCGATGTTACCATCGGCAGTGACAGCTGGCATCTGGTAAAGCAAGAAGTTGCCAAAGCGGATGATCTGTCGGACAGTGCAGAGACTGAGGCAGAGACAGAAGAAAAATGGTATGCCGGAGATACAGAAATTGCTTTGACAGATTTATCTTCTGCCTACAGTGATCTTTCAGGCATGTCGGCGGAGAAGATTCTGGATACAGCGGCAAAATCAACCGGTGATGCGGCCATCAGTGTTACTGTCAAGTGGGAAGATGATACCGAGACAACCGTATCATTTACAGTCTATGACAGCAGCTTCCATCTGGCAGAAATCAACGGTGAGGCCAGAAAACTGGTGAATAAGCGGGACGTCGAAAAACTTGTTGAAGATATGACGGCGCTTCTCAAAAAATAAAAAAGTGTGCAGCTTCAAGCAACAGCAAAGGGCTTTCAATGGAACAAAATCGTTTTCGTTGAAAGTCCCTTTTTTACTTCAGGATTGATTGCGACCGGGGAGAGAAAATGGTATGATTAAGGTAATGTTTGGGTGGTAAGAATAGAGTAAAGGCTGGAGGTGAGTCCAAATGAAGAATTTGAATATTCCTGTGGGGGTTTCGGATTTTGCAGAAATCAGAAAGAATGATTATTATTATGTGGATAAGACGGGGTTGATTACGGAGTTTTTGAAGACACCGGCAACGAAGGTGACGCTGATTACGCGTCCGAGGCGATTTGGTAAGACGCTTGGAATGAGCATGCTAGAGAATTTTTTTGATATCCGCAAAGACAGTCAGGAATTGTTTGCAGGACTTCATATTTCAAAATGTGCAGAAGTGTGTCAGGAATGGATGAACCGGTGGCCGACGGTTTTTGTGTCATTTAAGCGAGTGGAGGGCCTTGATTTCAAGAGTGCCTATGATATGCTTACACTGGTGATATCTGAATTATATAAACAGCATTTATATTTGCTGGAAAGCTCTCAGATTAATGAATTTGACAAACAAATTGCGCTTCGCATTATTCGTGGTGATGCTTCTGTGAAAGAAATTAAAGATAGTCTGATGCTTCTGACGCGATTGCTGCGGGCATATTATGGCAAACAGGTTATTCTTTTGATGGATGAGTATGATGTACCTGTCGCCAAGGCCAATCAGAACGGATATTACAATGAAATGCTGGATATGATGAAGAGTCTGATGCAATCTTTAAAAGATAATCAGTCGCTGCGATTTGCGGTAATCACCGGATGCCTGAAAATTGCGAAAGAGAGTATATTTACGGGGACGAATAATTTTGTATCGGATACAATTACAGATTCAAGATTGAATGAGTATTTTGGATTTGTACAAAAAGACGTGGATAGGATTTTGGAAGATGCGGATGCCAAAGAGTATGCTGCAAATATTAAAAAATGGTATGATGGCTATCACTTTGGGGATTTTGATGTCTACTGTCCATGGGATGTGATGAATTATATTCTGGATCTTCAGCATCATCCCCAGGCAAAACCTGCCAGTTACTGGAAGAATACAAGCGATAATGCCATTATTCGTTCATTTATTGATTATGCCGGAAATGCTATTACGGGAAAATTAGAAACATTACTTTCAGGCGGGTATATTGTTCAGCGTGTTGATGAGAGTTTGACGTATGATTATCTGCATTCATCGGAAGATAATTTGTGGAGTATTCTTTATCTCACCGGTTATCTGACCAAGATGCGTGAGCATGATTTGCAGGCATCTGTGCCGGAGGGGGCTTCTGCTTTGGTGATTCCAAATGAAGAAATTCGGGAAATTTTCCAGACAACGGTTGTACAGTGGTTTGATGACAGAGCAAGAAGTTGGAACAGAAAAGCCTTGTTTGATGCGGTGTGGAGTGGTGACAGTGAGAAAATTACAGAAGAAATGAACCGGCTTTTACGGCAGACTATCAGCTATCATGATTATAAAGAGGACTATTACCACGCTTTTCTTGCAGGAATTTTTGCGGGAGCAGGTTACATGGTGGAGTCTAACAAAGAGCATGGGGAGGGCCGCAGTGATGTCGTTGTGTATGATGCGGTAAATGGTCGTGTTGCCATTTTTGAAGCGAAATATACAAGAAAACTGGAAAATTTGGAAAGAGAATGTCAGCTTGCAATCAAACAGATGGATGAACGAATGTATGCCAGAGAATATGAGGACGATTACGACCATATTTTATGTTATGGTATTTCATTTTTCCGAAAGAGATGTATGGTTCGGAAAAAGTAAATCTTTATACAGGGAGAATAACAATGATTGTGAATTTCAGCTGTCCGAACTGTGGGGCAGATATGTCATATGATATCAAGCTTGGAAAGCTTCACTGTGCGCATTGTGATCACAGTGAGGATATCCGACCGGATGAGGAGAATTATAAGAATGCGGCCGAAGAACCGGCAGATAAACAGCGCTATTGTGTGAATTGCGGCGGCCTTTTGTCAGCGGGAGCCAAAACCTGTGCCACGCACTGTGAATACTGTGGGGCACCGTTGGTGATGGCGGACCGCCTGAGCGGAGACTGGCGGCCGGCCTATGTGCTGCCTTTTGAACTGGACAGGGAGAAAGCGGAGGCAGCCTTCAGAAAATGGTGCCATAACGGTCGATTTTCGCCGAAGGGCTTTATGGCGGCAAAGAATATCCAGCGTCTGCAGCCTTTGTACATTCCATATTGGCTGTATGATATGAATGCCAGTGTGGATGTCCGGGGAACGGCAACCCGGGTGAATATTTATGTGCGTGGCGAAACAGAATACACGGAGACGGACTTCTTTGATGTGCGGAGAAAAATGCGTCTGGAATATACAAAAGTACCCCATGACGCATCAGAGAAAATGGACGATACCCTGATGGCAAAGCTGGAGCCCTATCGTTTTGACACATTGAAAACTTTCCAGATTCCGTATCTGGCGGGATTTGAAGCAGATCAGGGAGATTATCGTTCAGAGGATTTACTGCCCCAGGTGAAGCAGCAGGTGGCCGGATATGCTGCAGAATACGCCCGTTCAACGATTTCCGGTTACACAAGTGTACATATTGACCATCAACAGATGGATTATGACCATATCAGCAGCGATTATGTGTATCTGCCAATCTGGTTTATTTCCTATCGCTACAGGGACAAAGATTATATATTTGCCATGAATGGCCAGACAGGTAAGGTCATTGGTGAACCGCCTGTGAGCAGAGGCAAAGTGGCAGGCTGGTTTGCAGGCATTTCGGCAGCGGCCTTTGCGATTCTGATGGTGATTGGAGGGCTGTTGTAATGAAAAAAATATTGAATTTTCTGATGGTGATGCTGTTGGTCATGGGCCTTGGAATGGCGTCAGTGATGACAGCCTTTCAGGCAGAAGCCGCGGAGACTGCAGAAACGGCCGGTGAAACAGTATCAGCCGCAGAGACTGTATTGACAGCGAATCAGGATGGGGAGGCAGCGGCTGATGCGAGTATGTCAGCCAGCGGTATTTATGATGCGGCGGATCTTTTGTCGGCGGATGAGGAAGCGTCACTTTTGACTAAACTGGAAAAATATTCTGAGAGATACAGTGCAGATATCGCTATTGTGACAACGGATGATGCAGGAGGATTGAGTGCTCAGGCTTATGCAGATGCCTATGCGGAAAAAATCGGTCAATCCATGTCGAGAGATGAATATCCGGGTATTTTGTTTCTGATTGATATGGATAATCGGCAGATTTATATGGCGACCCAGGGGCAGGCCATGAATTATTATGATGATTATAGAATCAATAAAGTGCTGGATAATTGCTATAATCACATCACAGATGGCGATTATAAGGGCACCTGCGATGCTTTCCTAAAAGGTGTCCGTGATTATATGGGGCGCTCCACAGATAGAAGTGCCCGCATGGATGCATTTGGTGTGCTGCTTCGACTGATTATCGCTATTGTCATCGGTGCAGTTGTCACCTTTGCCATGGTATTCAGACGCGGCGGCCGTGTGACAACCAACAGCCGGACGTACTTTGACGCATCCGGTTCGCATCTGGATGCCAAAGAGGACCGCTTTATGAACCGGACGGTAACAAGACGTCATATTGAGAAACTGAAGGGCGGAGGCGGTTCCGGCGGCTCAGGCGGAGGCGGCGTGCATATGAGCAGCGGCGGAGGTACCCACGGGGGCGGCGGCCGGAGCTTTTAAATTGCTAATCGTCCACCACGTTTTTCTTAAATCCTACGGTATAATTTCGAGGAAAACCAATACGATAATAAAATTCATGTGCGTCGGTGCGATGGATGGAAGATGTCAGATTGACATAGCGTCCGTTGTGTCGGCGCACATAGTCTTCTACATACTGCATCAGGGCCTGACCATATCCCTGCTGGCGGTAATCTTCATCAATCACCAGATTCTCAAGGGAATAATAAAAGCGGGCTTTGGCCGTCAGATCAAGACATTTGCTGAGGGTAATGGTTCCCACCAGCTTGTCTGCATCGTCAAAAATACCCACCAGATGATAATGCGGGTCATCTTTCACTTCTTCCAGAACGCGAATCATGTCTTGGATGTCTGAGGTCCAGTCATCCTCCAGCTGGCAGTAGAGACGGTGCAGGTCTGTGTAATCTTTGGGGGTAATCTCATGTATCTTCATAATTATATTGTCTTTCCACATCAAAATAGGGCAAAAATTTTGGATTTTTGCATTGTCAGGTACCTTACTATCGTATTTCTCTAAAAACGTCTCGCAACAGCTATATTGGGAATAAAGTAAATCGCATAGTTATCAACAACGGTATAAACGCCGTATTTGCTTCGGTAACAGGCCAGGGCTTCTTCGAGATAATCTTCCGTAACATCCAGATATTCTGCCATCTCATAGCGGTTCTGGCAGTGATGTTCAAAAGCACGGATAATACCGCGCAGTCCGATCAGACGGTTATATCCCCACAGGCGGGCATCCAATTCCTGCTGTCGGCTGTTTACATTCTTCAAATCGGTAATGTCACCGACACTTGTAAAGTGATGGCCCATTTCTTCGGCAAGAAGAGAGGTCTTCTCTGCGGTGGTCTTCAGCTGTGAATCCAGCGCAATATGGCCATCTACATAGAGACCGTTCAGACGTTTCTCTCCGGTGCTGTCTCCGTTCAGGTCAACAGATTCATGAACGTGTACCTGTTCATCATCGGCATCCTGCAATAATTCTTCATAAGTATTCAGGTGAATCACTTCCTTTGATCATCGAACTTGATAAAGGCGGCAAAAGCCTTAATCTTCTCAATCTGTTCAGGTGTAAATTCATCACCGTCAAAATGAGCGGCAATGGTGGTTGGTTTCTCAGGTGCGTAGCCAAAGGTGCCCAGGACATCTTCGACACCGTAGGCACGGCACATGACTAAAAGGGCGTCAGGGGTGGGCTGACTGTTGCCGTTCTCCCAGCTGTAAATTGTCTTCTCAGATGCTTTAAAACCATTGGCAGTTAGTAATTCAGACATTTCCCGTACGGACTTCCCCGCTGCAATTCTACATTTTCTTAAGGTTTCACCTACAGTGCTCTTCATTGAAAAAATCTCCTTCTATCATCATCAGTTGTCTTGTGAAATATCAGTATCCTTATAAAGAACAGTCATAACAGAAACATAGATACTGTTTCGGCTGAACGAAATGAAGCATCTGGGATACTGAGAGTTTCATGCCTTTTCATTTTCTGAGATTATTATACCATTATCCCAGAAACTCGTCAATAATTTCTAAAAATATAAGAAATATCTATTGACATTCTTAGGAAAAGGGAATATAATGACTTCAACATCACGAAAACTAAGAAAATTAGACAAGATATTCTTTAAATATAAGAATGTATATAAGAAAGAATGTCTGAGAATAGCAGAACTCAATGCGGAAAACCTGTTTCTGAAAATTCGAGAATGCAGTTGGAATTCCGGGCTGGGGCTGCCGTGATGATGACATGGCAAATATCCGGATCTTTGCACGAAACTTTATATATGACGAAACAAAAGAAAAAGGAGAAAGAACAATGAGTAAAGAATTAATGAATACCACAGAGATGAAAGAAGTTATTTCAAAGAGAACGGCCTGCATGAAGGTGTTTGAACATGCAGACCACCGTTTTACAGCGGCCATTTACGGCACACCGGTCCACTACATGAAGGACGGCCGATGGGAAGAGATCGACAACCGCCTGGAAGCGGCAGCTGATGAAGTGCCGGCTGATGCGGATGATATGGAAAATATCTCAGGAGCCTTCAGAGTCCGTCTGTCCAACAAGGTGAAGAAAAAGCAGATGGTTTCCCTGGGAGAGGGCAGCAGAAAGCTCACATGGGGTTTTGTGGATGCCAATTCCGTGAAACGCCAGATTTTGAAAGAGACAGAGGCGGAGCGGCAGCCGGATAGTGCCGGTGCGTTGGAGCATACGGCAGACAGTGAAAAGGACCCGACAGCGGCCTATGCTGTCAGACATTTAAAGAGCCGCATCCTTTATCCGGAAGCCTTCCAGGGTGTGGATATCCGATACACCATCGGCCCGGAAAGCCTGAAAGAAGATCTGGTCTTAAAGCAGGCAGACGCAGTGCATGCTTTCACATGGCGCTATGCCCCGGGTGGGTTAAAGGCCAGACAGGAAGGTGCGGATATCGTCTTTGAGGATGCAGGGGGCAGGGAAGCCTACAGACTGTCTGCACCGTATATGACGGATGCCGCAGGGGAAGTGAGCCACGGCCTGACACTGACCCTGACAGATGACGGCGGAGAAAAGAACAAGGAGGCGTATGTGAGACTGGAAGCGGATGCGGGATGGCTTGCGGCAGAAGAAAGAGCATATCCGGTGGTCATCGACCCGGTGGTGACCACCGATGTGGCCAGGGATAAGATCCAGGACTGCCATGTCTCTTCTTTCTACAATACAGACAATTTTTACAACAGCCATATCCTGAAAACAGGCAGGGTGGACGGTTCCGTCCTCAGAAGCTACCTGAAGTTCACCCTTCCGCAGCTCAACAAAGCTTCTGAGATGGTGACATCCGCCTGGTACGTGGCCATCAGACGCCCGGGCGGTTCAGACCAGCGCCGCATTGATATCCACCGTGTGACAAAGGACTGGAACAGTAAGACTGTCACATGGGACAACAAACCGTCCTACGACCCGAAAGTGGCCGATTATATCGCTTTTTCAGGTTCTGGACTGACAAGGCTTGTCTTTGATATCACAGGTGTGGTAAAAGACTGGTATGCGGATGGCAGGAATTACGGCCTGATGATGAAGGAGCATGGGGAGGAAGAAGGCACGTACAATGAATATATCTCTTCTGATGACGATCTGGATGATAATGCGGCCACACGTCCCCAGATCATGATCCAGTACGTGAGCTGCGAGGGTCTGGAGGATTTCTGGACCTATCACCAGCATGATATCGGCAGGGCCGGTACAGGCTATGTGAATGATTATAACGGCAGCCAGATCCTGGTGCATCC